>CAMBHX010000019.1 GCA_945867285.1 Sulfuricurvum sp. IAE1 | reverse complement strand
CCTACGATGAGTTTTAATCTCGCAGCTCCTGAATCCCCGCAAGAAATTGTAAGTTCTTTGAATGTTTTGATGATGCTTACGGTGCTTTTTTTGGCGCCATCACTTGTTTTGGTTATGACTACATTTACCCGTTTTGTCATCGTTTTTGGATTTTTACGACAAGCACTAGGGACACAGCAAGTCCCACCTACGCAATTACTCGTTATGTTGGCACTTATTTTGACCGTGTTTGTGATGGAGCCTGTAGCACAAAAATCGTATAACGAGGGGATAAAACCCTATACGGAAAATAAAATCAGCTACGATGAGGCATTTACCAAAACCACCGAACCGTTTAAAAGTTTTATGGTGCGCAACACGCGTGAAAAAGATTTGGCACTATTTTTACGTATACGGCACATGGAAAACCCTCAATCTATAGCTGAAGTACCGTTGACAATTGTTATTCCGGCTTTTGTTATCAGTGAGCTTAAAACTGCTTTTGAGATAGGATTTTTGCTCTTTTTACCCTTTTTGGTCATTGATATGGTCGTGGCATCCATACTCATGTCGATGGGGATGATGATGTTACCTCCGGTTATGATTTCGATGCCGTTTAAGATTTTGGTATTTATTATGGTGGATGGATGGAATCTTCTCATTGGAAACCTCATTGCCAGTGTTAAGTAGGATTATTAATGCAATGTGATTATTTTGGAGTCTGTGGTAGTTGTAGGATATATGAGGAGGGTTATCAAGGTCAATTAACTCTCAAAACCCAAGAAATACAAGAGAGATTCACCCCTTTTTTTGGCGGTGAGATCTCGATATTTGAATCACGTGAAGAACACTATCGCTCTCGTGCTGAGTTCAAAGTGTACCATGATGATGAGGGTTCTTTTTATGCAATGAATCGTTTGGATAAACAAGGTGTAGTCAAGATTTACAATTGTTCGATTGTCCATGAAAATATTGCCAAAATAATGCAACCTCTTTTGGCATTGCTGAAAGAATACAACCTTGGGTATAAGCTTTTTGGAGTTGATTTTCTCACTAGTAGCAGTGGGGAAGTATTGGCGAGCTTGATCTATCACAAGGCGCTTGATGAGTCGTGGAGCCTAAGCGCAAAAGAGATCGAGAAACAGTTAGGTATCTATATCATTGGCCGTAGTCGTAAACAAAAGGTAGTATTGTCGCAAGACTATGTCACCGAAATCCTTCATATTCGAGGACGTGATTATCGATATATCCACATCGAAAATAGCTTTACCCAGCCCAATGCACTGGTGAACGAAAAAATGGTCGCGTGGTCGATGGATCAATTGGATGGTATTGGTGGCGATTTGCTGGAGTTGTATTGTGGTGCGGGTAATTTTACGATCCCTTTTGCCACCCAGTTTGAACGTGTTTTGGCAACTGAAATTTCTAAAGCATCTATTGTCGCTGCAAAGCACAATATGGAGCTCAATGGTGTCTCTAATATTGATTTTGTCCGACTCAGTGCTGAAGAGTTTACGTTGGCGTTGGATGGAAATCGGGAGTTTCGTCGCCTTGAGGGGCTGGATGTACAGAAATACACCCTCAAAACACTGTTTGTCGATCCACCACGCAGTGGGCTGGGGGATGAACCGTGTGCTTTTGCGGCTCGATTTGACCATTTGTTGTATATCTCCTGCAATCCTGAAACATTATTACGTGATTTAGAAATTTTGTGTCAGACACACACGGTTGAAGCGATGGCGGTATTTGATCAATTTCCCTACACACATCATCTGGAGATGGGTGTGAAACTTTCTCGTAAAGGCTAATCAATGAGAAATAATGTGATTTTTTTGGCGGGGCTATCATTATTGGCAAGTGGTGCTTATGCGAGTGAGTGCTCTCAAAAAGAGTCTATCATTCAAAGTCTAGAACGCTCATTGGTTGCCAAAGATCGTGCACTCAAAGAAGCACTTGCATACAACAAACGATTGGCCTCTCAAAATCACGGAGGAAAGGTTTCTCAAGAGGAGCGCAAGATGCTTCAAAAAGCACTTGCTCAAACGAAAGACGAGTTGGAACGTACCCAAAAAGCTCTCAAAAATAGTGGAAAAACCATAACAGTTTACAAAGATAAAGCACCCGTTGTGCAGGAGAAAATCGTTGAAAAAATAGTCTATAGAGATAATCCAACCGCAAACCAAATAGCTGCTGCTAAATCTGTTGAACCAAAAATTGTTTATAAAGATAAAATTGTTGAAAGAATTGTTTACAGGGATAATCCTTCGGTGACAAAAACGATTGAACCAAAGATTATTTATAAAGACAAAATTGTTTATAGGGATAAAATTAGTGTTGATAAGCCCTGTGAACCAAAAATCGTCTACAAAGACAAAGTGGTTGAAAAAATAGTCTATAAAGAGAAACTGGTGCCTGCCAAGGCTATTGAACCAAAAATTGTGTATAAAGATAAAATTGTTGAAAAGATAGTTTATAAAGAAAAGCTCGTCCCTGCTAAAGCCATTGAGCCAAAAATTGTTTATAAAGAAAAAATAGTCGTTAAAGAAAAACCCATTGAAAAAACAAAAGTAGTTGCTAAGACAACACTAAAAGCACCAGCAATAGTACCAAAAGCATCATCGACTCAAATAAGCCAAAGTGAACAAAAACAACGTCAAATTGATAAATTGGCATTAGAGCGTGAACGTATGGTTTCTACTTTGAAGTCTCCAGTTGCATCAAAGCCCGATACTGTTGTTAAAAAGTCGACACCAAGTGCTTATCGTTTGGCCTCCAATGCGGGTGTTTATAATGGCATTAATGGGACAAAAATCGATATGTGGGAGCAGGGGAGATCGTTTACCTCAGGAACTTCTAGTGGTGGATGGGTGAAAATAACAGGTTATTTTGTTAATCGTGTCTGGCAACCAGCGGGAGAAGAGATGTGGGTCAAAGAGAGTGATGTGATTCGTCGATAGCTTTATACAGTATCAGCTAAAGTATTTTAAAAAATTATAATATTAAGCTGATATATATTTTATTTTCCTATAATTCCTCATTTAAATTGCATTATACATTAGTAAATCGCTATGGATACTTTACAATAAAGTACTTCTGAATTTATAATGGTGCAAAAGTATAAGGAAATTTTATGTCACAAGCATGCCCCTTGTTGTTTAGAAAAATAGATGCAACCATAAGTAAGATAAGTGCAAGTGCAGTCATGATAGCAGTCATTGTTTATTTGATGACATCATGTAAACTCATTTTGGTATTTTTAATAATTGATTTTATTCTTCGGTTGAGTGGTAAAAAAAGCTTTAGTCCTATTTTTTTGTTTGCCAATGGGACTCAAGCAGTATTCAACCTACCGGTACGTCTAGAGGATGCTGGAGCTAAACGATTAGCGGCATTTTTTGGTTTATCATTTATGGTGGGAATCTTGGCTTCAGACTTATTGGATTTTTCTATTGGTGTGTGGGTCATTGCTATTTCTTTTATGAGTTGTGTAGTTTTGGATTTATTATTTGATTATTGTATTGCATGTAAAGTTTACAGTGCATTTGGAAAAATATTTCCACGAGAACGTACGTAGTGTCAGCATTATCAACAAAAGCAGTTTATGGTCTTGCTGCTATGCATGTTTTAGCACATGCTCCCCATGGACGAACGATGCAGGTACGAGAAATCTCTGCAATGACACAAATATCCCACGGTTATTTAGAACAATTACTCTCTGTATTGCGACGCAGTAATCTGGTTATGAGTATCAGAGGAGCATCAGGTGGTTATAAGTTAACACGAAGTGCCCATGACATAGAAGTAATTGAGATTGTAGAAGCGTTAGAAGGGCCATTTTATAAGATTGATGGAAATGTAGGTTCGAGTTTGATTTTAACGTACTACTGGAAAGAAATAGAAGAAAAGATGCGAGCCCTTTTTCTTTGTAAACTATCAGAACTTGACAGTGCGTATCAACCCCATTATTACGATATTTAGAGGTTCTAGCGTCGTTTAATTTTGGCTTCAATAAGCTTTCTATTTTTTATCATTGCTACTTCTAAATCTTTCGCACTTTGTCTCTCATATGAGGATGCATCCCCTTTTAGAATTTCTTCATAAAAATCTTCTAACGTTTTGCCTTTACGTTTGGAGGGTAATGTTTTGCACAGTGAGCTTAGGTTTGTGCCAGATGGACTATTAAGATTATTTCCTAGTTGTATTAAAAAATCATGGGTACTCATTGGATGCTCTTTGTTTGTAATCTAGATCAAAAAAGCAAAAAGTATTCCTTAAAATCCTTCACATACTATATTCCAAAGTCGTTCTATTTCAGTATCATCCAAAAAAAGAGTGGAGTGTTGAGTATAAAGCCACGACAGACCTTTAGCATTGATACTCAGCGTGTGGGAACATTCTTGATGCGCAGGTAAAAAAGCACGAATAAGTGAGATATTATCTATTATGGATTTGTCACAAAAAAAACATATTTCTTGTCGGTGTAGTCGTCCCTCGTGCTTAAGGATTTGGACATATGCTTCTATGGCGATACGTTTAGGATTTTGCTCTTTCCATTTTTGTGCTGCTTGATCTATGAGCATAAAATAAAAGCTTCCAATTTCTTCAGAGTGTTGCAAGTGTGGATGAAAAAGTGAGATGAATTGTTGCCAAATACGCAAGCGATTGTAATCACTCAACCATGAATATCCTAGGTGTATGACATCTCTCATTCGGTTAACTGAACTTTTTAGAGAGGCTTCTGATTCATAATCGATTTTAAATCCAAGATTGATAGGGCTATGGCGTGCTCCGTAGAATCTATAAAGCGTTGTTAAGTTCGTCTCGGATATGATTGTAACAATTAAATCTTCGTCTTTAACACGATTGAGTTTGATGATAAAACCTTGCATTTTCTGTTACTTCACCGCACAATTATTTATTTAACTCTCTAGAGCTTACCTAATTTTAAACTTTTTTAACAAAAACTACGGTAAAATTAAGAAATTCACATCATCTTTAAACTATGTTTGTTTAAAAAGAGATTAAAAAAGGTAATTTGACCCGTGGAATATCAAGATTTATTACGATCATTTAAAGACAATTGCGGATTTGGTCTGATCGCCAACATCAAAAACCGCCCATCACACGAGACTTTAGAAAATGCAATTACTGCATTAGAGCGAATGATGCACCGTGGTGCTGTAGCAGCTGATGGTAAAACAGGAGATGGAAGTGGGTTACTTCTTTCGATTCCTCAAGAGTTTATGCGTGCAGCCGCATTGGAAAATGGTATCGAGCTGCCAGAGATGTATGCTATTGCAGTTGTGTTTACCCGTGATGCAAAGCAGTTGGATATTTTGGAGCGTACATGTGTCCAAAATGATTTAAAAGTGGTATTAAAGCGTGAGGTCCCTTTGGATACCAATGCATTAGGTGAACAGGCCCTTGCATCGTTACCGTTAATTTATCATATTTTTATTACTCCAAACTCTTTAATGGCAAGTCAGCGTTTTGATGCCTTATTGTATTTGAGCCGAAAAGAAGCAGAACATACACTTATAGGCGATCAAGATTTTTATATCCCATCGATGAGTTCAAGAGTTATTTCGTATAAAGGTTTGATTATGCCTACGCATATCAAAGAGTTTTATACTGATTTCCAAAATGAAAATTTTAAAATCTCTTTCTCGTTATTTCACCAGCGTTTTTCCACCAATACCTTGCCAAAATGGCGTTTGGCTCAGCCGTTTCGCTCGGTTGCGCATAATGGTGAGATTAACTCGGTTGAAGCCAACCGTTTTAATGTGGAGGTTAAGTCTGAATCGATAAAAAGTGAAGTGTTTACAGATGAAGAGATTGCTCGTATTTTGCCAATCTTGCAGTTAGGTGCTTCGGACAGTGCCAGTGCAGATAATTTCTTTGAATTTTTGATTGCCAATGGTATGGATTTTTTCAAAGCTGCTCGTGCGGTTATCCCAGCACCGTGGCAAAATGCTCCCCATATGGATCCTCAATTACGTGCGTTTTATGAATACCACTCTACCGTGTTTGAAGCATGGGATGGCCCTGCTGCTTTTTCATTGACTGATGGTCGTTATATTGGATGTGTTCTTGACCGTAATGGATTGCGCCCCTCCAAATACATCATCACACACGATGATACGTTGTTGATTGCGAGTGAATACGGTGTTATTGATATAGCTGAAGAAAACATCAAAGAGCGTGGTCGTTTGCAGTCAGGCCAAATGATTGGGCTTGATTTAAAATTTGGAAAAGTACTCAAAGATGATGATATTAATGAATATCTAAAAAAATCCAATCCTTATATGAGTTGGCTCAATACCCATATGACCTATCTACAAGAACATGTAGAACATCAATACGAAACAAAATGTGATTGTTCAACTGAGGATCTTATTGCTCGTCAACGCTATTTTAATGTTACACAAGAGATCGTAGAGCAAGTGATTGAACCGATGATGCGTGATGGCAAAGAGGCAGTAGGATCGATGGGTGATGATACTCCATTGGCTGCTTTCAGTAGTGTTCAGCGTAATTTTAGTGATTTTTTCAAGCAACGTTTTGCTCAAGTAACCAACCCTCCGATTGATCCAATTCGTGAAAAAGTGGTGATGAGTCTCAATACAGGATTTGGTGAAATTCATAATATCTTGGATGAAATTCCTACCCATGCTAACCGTCTCAAAGCTATTTCACCCATAATGCTCAAAGAGAAACTGGAAGTATTAAAGTCGTTTGGAGATAAAAAATCACCTCGTTTTAAATCATCATTTTACAACGAAACGTTTTCGACAGCATTTTCTGGAGATTTAAAGACAGCACTCGATTCTTTGGTAGTTCAGGTTATTGATGCGGTCAAAAACAACGGTGTTCGGATTATCATTCTCGATGATAGTAGTTTTGGTAAAGATTTAAAAGCGATTCCGATGCTCATTGCGGTTGGACGTATCAGTCATGAATTACTCAAAGCAAAAGTACGTCATTTAGGCTCGATTGTAGCCATCACTAGTGAAGTGGTGGACTCTCATGGAGCAGCAACGCTTTTGGGATATGGGGCTAGTGCGATATATCCTAATTTGTTATTTGCAACGATTGCAGCACGTGTTAAACAAGCCAATGAAGATGAAGAAAATTGTGCTGAAGCATTTAAACAAGCACATCATGCACTTAATGGCGGATTGTTGAAGATTATGTCTAAAATGGGGATTGCAACTATCGGTTCATACCGAAATTCGGGGTTATTTGACATTATCGGGTTGAGTCACGAGATAACCGATGAGTGTTTTGGTGATTCACATGTCATGATCCCAGGATTAACGTATTCGGATATTGATGAACGATTGACTAAAAATCATCGTGAAGCGTTTGAACAAAATGGTTTCAATCGTATTTTCCCTCTCAAAATTGGAGGGTTCTATAAATTTTACAATGGTCAAGAGCATCATGATTTTAATCCCGATGTTATTCATGCGATTCATCGTGTCTCTAAAACGGGCAAGCGTGAAGATTTTGATGCCCTTAGCAATCTTATCAACAAACGTGGTCAGAAGTTTATTCGTGATTTCTTTGAGTTCAAATCCGATCGAGCTTCGATTGATATAGCTTTAGTTGAATCCAAAGAGGAGATTTTCAAACGTTTCGCATCTGCTGCAATGTCTTTGGGTTCCATCTCTCCTGAAGCGCATGAGTGTCTCGCAGTCGCTATGAATACTATTGGTGCGATGAGTAACTCAGGTGAGGGTGGAGAGGACAGTGTCCGTTTTGATACCATCAAAAACTCTAAAATCAAGCAAGTAGCTTCGGGGCGTTTTGGGGTAACACCTGCTTATTTACGTTCAGCACAAGAGATTCAGATCAAAGTGGCTCAAGGGGCAAAACCAGGTGAGGGTGGACAGCTTCCAGGTCATAAAGTGACAGGATTGATTGCACGATTGCGGCATACAACACCGGGTGTGACACTTATTTCTCCACCTCCACATCATGACATTTATTCTATTGAGGATTTGGCACAGCTCATTTTCGATATGAAGCAGGTTAATCCTGCAGCCACAGTAGCAGTCAAGCTCGTATCTGCTGCAGGTGTTGGGACGATTGCAGCGGGTGTTGCAAAAGCTTATGCAGATAAAATTATTATCTCAGGTGGTGATGGTGGTACAGGTGCGGCACCGCTTACGTCGATCAAATTTGCAGGTAATCCATGGGAATTAGGTCTTAGTGAAGCGCACAATGCTCTCAAAGTCAATAATCTTCGTGGTTTAGTACACGTTCAAACCGATGGAGGGCTCAAAAGCGGTGTTGATATTGTCAAAGCAGCCTTATTGGGTGCTGAAAGTTACGCCTTTGGAACCGGTGCGTTGACGATTATCGGATGTAAGATGTTACGTATTTGTCATGTCAATAAATGTTCAGTGGGAATTGCTACGCAAAACGAATTGTTGCGTGAAGAGTATTTCAAAGGTACAGTCGATCAGCTCATTAATTATTTCACTTATTTGGCCGAGGATGTTCGACAAATTATGGCAAAATTGGGATATAAAACTATTGAAGAACTTGTGGGACGTAGCGATCTATTACAGATTGTTGACAGTGAATTTGCTCGTAAATTTGACTTTAGTAATGTTTTGCATCGTGAAGAGGGTGTTGATACGTGTCAAAGCGCCACTAATAAACCATTTGATGACAATTCATATGAGATAGATGTGTTGGCAGAAGCTATGGATGCGATTAAAAATCCTGAACGTCCTGTTCGTATTACTAGAGATATTTGTAATCTTAATCGTAGTTTTGGTGCACGCATTAGTGGTGAAATAGCACAATATTATGGGGATAAAGGGCTCAAAACCGATACGATCAAGATTGATCTCAAAGGGATTGCAGGTCAAGCACTGGGAGCATTTATGATACATGGTGTCTCTATTCGTCTGGATGGTGTAGCCAATGACTATATTGGTAAAGGGATGCACGGTGGTAAAATCGTGATTAAATCCCAAAACCAAGGTGAAGCATTTGCAGCAGGTGGAAATACTTGTTTGTATGGAGCAACCGGTGGTAAACTCTTTATCGCTGGAAGTGTTGGCGAGCGTTTTGCGGTGCGTAACTCAGGTGCACTAGCCATCGTAGAGGGAACAGGTGATAATGCGTGTGAGTATATGACAGGCGGTATTGTTGTCATACTGGGTCAAACAGGTATCAACTTTGGTGCAGGTATGACAGGCGGTATTGCGTTTGTATATGATGAAAATCACAGTTTTGTGGAAAATGTCAATCGTGAGCTTGTTGATGCAGTACGTATTGATACCGATGAGGGAGATGAAGCTCGTCATTATTTAAAACGGTTGTTAAAAGATTATGTAGGCGAAACTCAAAGTGTAAAAGCACAGGAGATTTTGACGAATTTCCGCAATGAAATACGAAACTTTTGGCTCGTTAAACCTAAAAACTTAACAAAATTACCACTTAATCCTGATAAAGGGGACTAATTATTATGAGAGAATTTTTAACTATTGAGCGTATTGACCCTACTAAAAGAGGTGTCGTACAGCGGCTGAAAGATTTTAGTGAGATTTATGAACCTGTAGAGCCATATGAAGCTAGTGCACAAAGCGACCGTTGTATCCAGTGCGGTGATCCATTTTGTCTCAATAAATGTCCTTTGCATAACTATATTCCTCAATGGCTCAAGGCTGTAGCGGAAAAAGATTTAAAGTTCGCGTTTAATCTCTCCAATGAGCCTTCTCCGTTTCCTGAAGTAATGGGACGTATTTGTCCACACGACCGATTGTGTGAGGGTGATTGTACTCTTAATGATGGTCATGGAGCTATTACTATTGGTTCAGTTGAGACGTTTATCAACGAGGAAGGTTTTAAACATGGGATGAAGCCTTTTTTCCCAGGTATTACCACCGATAAAAAAGTAGCGATTATCGGTTCAGGTCCTGCAGGTCTTTCGGCAGCAACGTATCTGTTGCGTTCAGGGATTTCAGTCACCATGTATGAGCGTAGCGACCGTGCAGGCGGATTACTCACCTATGGTATTCCAGGGTTCAAGCTTGACAAAAAAATCGTAGAACGACGTTTGGGCTTTTTGGTTGAAGCGGGATTAAAGCTTGTCCTCAACTGTGATGTGGGACATGACAAAGAGTTTGACAGTATTGCTGATGAGCACGATGCAGTATTTATTGGTATTGGTGCTACAAAAGCCAAGCATGCAAATCTTGCAGGTGAAAAAGCAGTCAATGTACATGATGCTATGGATTACCTTACAGCTATTCAACGTAAAAACTTTGGTAGTAGCTACGATAAAAAGTTTGATTTTAAAGATTTAGAAGTGGTAGTTGTTGGTGGTGGTGATACGGCGATGGACTGTGTTCGTACCGCCAAGCGAGAGGGTGCAAAAAATGTGACGTGTGTTTATCGTCGTGATGCATTTAATATGCCAGGTTCTCAAAAAGAGTACAAAAATGCCGTTGAAGAGGGTGTTGAATTCAGTTTCCATGCTTCTCCAAAAGAAGTTTTATTGGGTGATAATCACAAAGCAATAGGGGTTCATTTTACCAAAACACTTTTGGGCGCCAAGGATTCTAGTGGACGCCAAAAGATGGAAGAAGTCAAGGGATCTGATTTTAATATTAAAGCTGATGTTGTTATTTTTGCACTTGGATTTGATCCTGTTGTTCCTCCATTTTTAGCAGAAAATGGTATAGCAGTAAATGCGTGGGGTGGTATTGTTATCGATGATAAATTTCAAACTTCTACACCGGGTATTTATGCGGGTGGTGATTGTTACCGTGGTGCAGACTTGGTTGTTACCGCTGCATACGATGGTCGTGAAGCTGCTCGTGCAATTGCAAAATCTTTGTTGGGATAATGGACAATACATTTATACCAACTGTACTTCTTGCGTTATCTCAGATACGCTTGGCGTTGAATGATAGGGAAGATGGGGCACTTTTTGAATCACACTCTATTGGTGAAGGTGGTGATATAAGCAGTGGATTTGATCTTATTGCCGAAGTAATTTTAGTAAAACACTTATCTCCATTTGGTTCTATTTATTCGGAAGAGAGTGGTTGGATCAAAGCAAAAGCTTCCACTAATATTATTATAGATCCTGTCGATGGAAGTGATAACTTTTCTTCATCTTTTCCCTATTATGGAGTGGCAATTGCGCGTGAGAATAATGGGAAAACGACCGATGGTATTGTCTGTAATCTGGCAAACGGGGATGTTTTTATCCGCACATGTGATGATTATTATCGATGTTCATTGAATAGTCCAACACTAAAACTTTCTATTTATGAAGTGCAAAATCCAAAAATCGGATTATTTGAAAAATCGCATGAACACCCTAGGCTTGTTGAAAAATTGATAGATCAAAAGCTAAAATTTCGCTCTCCTGGAGCCTTGGCTCTCTCGTTAGCATATGCTCCTTATGTTAAATATGTGTTATTTTTAGGTACAATGCGACAGTTTGATATTCAAGCAGGTTTGTATTTGAGCAAACATCTTTATAAATTTAATGACGATCGTTACATCCTTTTGAGTAATAACAAGGATGTGTTTGAAGAGATTCAATTGATTGTGGAAAAGGGGTATTTTTGAGTCTATTTAACCTATTTGGGGAATCGGAAAAAAAGAAACAACCTACCAAAAGTGAAGCGCCATCACACTGGGTAAAATGTTCATCGTGTCAGTCTCTTATGTACTACAAAGAGATGGAAAAACAACATAATGTATGTCCAAAATGTGGATTCCATCTACGTATTGGTGTCCATGAACGTATTGCTTTGATGGCTGATGAGGGAAGTTTTATGGAGTTTGATGCTTCACTTAAACCTATAGATCCATTGAGCTTTGTGGATAAAAAAAGTTATGCAGCTCGTATTGATGAGGGGTATGCTAAAAACGGCCGTTATTCATCAGTGATGAGTGGAGAGTGTACTATTGAGGGTTCTCCTGTCCAGCTGGTCGTATTTGATTTTAATTTTATGGGTGGATCATTAGGCTCAGTTGAGGGCGAAAAAATTGTCCGTGCTATCAATCGTGCTTTGGAAAAACGTCAAGGGGTCATTATCGTTAGCGCCAGTGGTGGAGCACGTATGCAAGAGTCCACGTTTTCATTGATGCAAATGTCCAAGACATCGGCTGCCTTAGCGAAACTTTCTGAAGCGAAGCTCCCTTATATTTCATTGCTCACTGATCCAACGATGGGGGGTGTGAGTGCCTCTTTCGCAACACTTGGTGATATTATCATCGCTGAACCTGGTGCATTGGTCGGATTTGCAGGTCAGCGGGTTATCAAGCAAACCATTGGTAGTGATTTGCCTGAAGGATTTCAACGTGCTGAGTTCTTACTTGAAAAAGGGTCGATTGATATGATTGTCCCTCGTGATGAACTCAAAGAGACTCTGGGTAATCTTCTAAAGCTTCTTCTTCCTTAATTTTATGCAACTGTATGCTTTATGTGATCGTGAGCTTTTACGTTCACGCGGTATTTCACTGGAACTGTTTGTTCAAAAAGCTAAAAAACATAGTGCGACTATACTTCAATATCGGAATAAAACGGATGATATTGCAACCATAAAAAATGATTTGATTTATATACGGGCGCTTTGGGATGGTTTTTTAATTATTAATGATCACTATGAATTAATTGCTTTGTGTGATGGGGTTCATATCGGTCAAGAAGATTTAAACACAATTGATACTGATCCCATAAAAGCGATAGCAATACTCAAGGCAACGATTGGTGAAGATAAAATTATTGGTCTTTCAACGCACAATGCCGAAGAAATTCGTATTGCTAATTATTTAGATATCAATTATATAGGACTTGGTGCCTATCGTAGTACTTCAACCAAAAGTGGTGCTAAAGTTTTGGGAAATCAACTTGATACAATTGCTTCACTTTCTAAGCATCCAGTAGGTGCGATTGGTGGTGTTGGATTGGATGATGTATTTGAATATGTGACTTATAATGTTATTGGTTCGGGATTACTACTTGAAGATGAGGCAGACATTTGACGATATCGGTTGTATCAATAGCCAAGAAGGAGAAATCCATATATGATCCTGTATATCAAGATCACCTAAAAATGATTTCTAGATTCGCAAAGGTAGAAGATATAGAACTGTTTCCTAAAGAAGTTGCTAAAGCGCATAGTATAAGTCCTGAGGCCTCTAAAATTGCCTATTCAAGGCTACTTGAACCAATGGTTGGAAAAACTTATTCGATTGCGTTGCATCCTGATGGCAAAAAATGTGACTCTTTGGCATTTAGTAAGCTTATTAGTGATAAAATCGCGGTACAATTTTTCATAGGAGGAGCATACGGCTTTGAAGAGTCGTTTGTGTCCAAGTGTGATAGTGTCATAAGTCTGTCTGATTTGACTATGAGTCATAAGATTGCAAAAGCAGTTTTATTAGAACAGATTTATAGAGGCTTCAGCTTGTTAAGTCATCATCCCTACCATAAATAAGGAACCGTATGCGAGAGAATGAACTGCATTACTTTGAGGAAATTCTATTGGCTCGAAGAGAGCAAATAATTAAGAATCTTAATGGTGTTGAAGAGGAGATAATGCAATTACGTGAGTGTGAACTCAATGATGAGGGTGATTATGCCTGCGCAAGTAACGATAATTTAGTAGAAAATGCGATTGGTACACAGCAATCGCAAGAATTACTTGAAATTGAGACAGCTTTGGGTAAAATAAAATCAAAGCAGTATGGCATTTGCGACATGTGTGAAGATGATATTGGTTTTGCTCGACTTAAGGTTAAGCCTCATGCGCGTTATTGTATTGTATGTCGTCCGATTGCTGAGAAAAATAAAGTACACTAAGGGGAAGTTTATGCAACTAAAACGCTACACCATTGCTTCATTTATTTTTATAATATTAACGGGAATTGCTACTTATAGCATTACAAAAGAGACGGTTTCCTTCGATCTTCTTGGGGGTCATTTTCCTAACTTTCCTGTTGCTTTTTGGGTTGTTGTTCCTGTTGCTTTGATGTATTTTATGAGCTTACTGCATATGTTGTTTCACACATTAATAGGAAGTCTTAAATTACGCAAGCTTGAGCGTGATAATGAGAAGATGCTTGCTTCTTTGGCCGATACGCTTTTAGGGGTAAGTGGGCGTAATAGTACTTATAAAAGTGAAGCTTATAAGTTGATGGGTAAAGTGATTGACAACTCATTATTGATGCCATATGAAGTATTACGTGAGGTCGGCGATGAAAAAATTGATGAAGCATTGCGTTTATTGCGTGATGTTAAGGCGAAGAAGAAAGTTGATTTGAAAAAATTTACTTTAAGCCAAACGGCATCAATTTCTATTGAAAATAATCTTAATCGTTTAGAACGTGGTGAACTGGCTGCGGACGAGGTTTTGTCTCGAATTGACACATATGGTGAAATAGTAGCAAAGCGTGCGTACGAATCCTATATAAAAACTGCTTCTGTTGGTTCAGTGTTAAAATACAAACACCTTTTTTCTGTGACTTCATTATGTCAATTTTTAGAGCGTATTAATAGTTCAAACAATGGTGTTGAGATGAGTAGTGAGGAACTTTTTTCATTATTGCAAGGGTTGAAATTAACTTCAAAAGATTATATTGATATATCGGTTGCAATGTCGAAAAATATGATTCCAGAGCAGCGTATTCGCTTGCTAGAGATGCTTAGCGAAACCAATGATGATGCGATGGAGGGATACTTGTATACTTTGTATGACTTACAGATGATTGATACTGCTAATGAGATTTTGACTAATACGTCAAAAGATGATTATTTGATTTTTAAAGCATATCGTGATTTGAAACGTGCTAATAAACATTATGACATAGCACTATTTTTGCGTTCATAATTTTCAATGACCTCCAAGCTCTCTTTTGATTCTACAGTATATGCATTAGCCCCGTTAGCGGGCTATACTGATCTTCCGTTTCGTAATGTAGTTAAAAAATTCGGTGCAGACTTGACAGTTAGTGAGATGTTGAGCTCTAATGCATTGGCGTATGGTTCACTCAAAACACTTAAAATGCTTGAGCGAAGTCCTAATGAAGACCCTTATTCGGTTCAAATCGCTGGTTCTGATACCGACGTAGTTCGACGTGCAGTGGAGTTTTTAAATACACAAGATGATATTGATATTATTGACCTGAACTGTGGTTGTCCCGTTCCAAAAATTGTTTGCCACGGCTCTGGGAGTTCATTATTACGTGATTTGCCACGTATGGCCTCTATTATCGAAACTATCAAAAAAACTTCCAATAAGTCAACATTAAGTGTCAAAATACGATTGGGATTTGAGGATAAAAATCATATTGAAATAGCCAAGTTGGTGGAATCATGTGGTGCTGATTTTATAGCGGTTCACGGACGTACTCGTGCTGGTAAGTTTAAAGCACCTGTGGATTATGATGCAATCGGAGAGATCAAGGCCAATGTATCTATCCCCGTAATAGCCAATGGTGACATTGATTCGTATGAAAAAGCACAATGGGTATTGAGCCATACCAAGGCTGATGGAGTGATGATAGGGCGTGGTGCTGTTGGAAATCCATGGATTTTTCATCAGCTTAAAACGGGCTCTATTGAAGTGGACCCATTGATAAAGCATGCTATTATCATGGAACATTTGGATGGGATGATACGTTTTTTTGGAGAGCGTGGTGTGATAACATTTCGTAAACACGTTCATACCTATTCCAAAGGTTATGAAGGAGCATCAGCACTTCGTGGATTGGTAAATGCTATTGTAGATCCAGTAGAATATCGAGCCGTTGTAGATGAATTTTTTCTTCATAATCGACAAATAGGTGAAGGTTTCAAAGCTAGCGATATGAGTTGTGAGTGTTGATACCTAAGGGTTAATTACTTAATTATAGTTCTTCGTTAGCCTCTTTGGCTACAATCCCATAAATTTTAGCAGAAGGGTTAGGTATGATTGTTGATTTTTATATTAGTGCAATGAAGTATTATGAAGTAGGACGTTATAAAGAGACCTTTGAGATGCTTGATGCACATAAAGAGGACCCTCGTTGCGTATATGCATTGGGGACTCTGTATTATAATGGACAAGGTGTTGAACGTAATTTCACCAAAGCTACAGCGCATTATGCTCAAGCGGCCGAATTTGGCATTTTACCCGCACAAGTGAGTGCTGGATTTGCATATGCCAATGCAATGGGTGTTCCTGAAGATTTCGATAAAGCTGCTCATTATCTCAAGATGGCAGTTGCCCAAGGTGAAGCTGCAGCAAAGATTACACTAGCAGAGATTTATGCTAAGGGTGAAGCGGGCGGAAGTCGTAAAGAGGCAGCACAGCTCATACGTGATGTCTTGGCTACAACAGGTGGTGAAGAAGCATATGATATCTATACGCGCTATGATTTAGGAAATGTAAAAGAATAAAGTTCGACTTTTACTGCATGTGAACTTTTCACTGAGGAAAATTTAAGTGTTAGCGACAGTAAAAATAGGTTTTGTCCATTTGGGTTAAATTAATGACGCCTTCTCTTTGTAGGCATCAAATACTTCATCTTCGACATGGTTTAGCTGGAAAAAACCGTCAAGCTCTCGATGTTTGGTTTGTAGAAGTGTCTCAAAATCGTTTTGAGTAATAGGTATATTGTCTTGAAATTTGTCAAGCAATATAGTGTTGTTACCCAATAGAACCAAATAGCTTTGTGTTCCAAAGTCAAGCATGGCAACAGAGTGTACGGGATCAAGTGTTTTTTGAAAGCGTATTTGTACACCGCCACTTTCCAAGCCAGAGGTAAGCGGTGTAGTTATTCCTACGCTAGAAGTTTTCATGGAAAAAGGTGGAATCCATGGTGTTGATGATGTTGAACGCATGGTATTGGTTTTTTTTGCAATATTGGTTTTTAGCCAAAATAATACAAGTATTCCAATGACTAAAATCCCAATAACAACATAGTAACTTCGTTCAAATTCACTTCCATTTTTGGTAGGCAAGGAAGAGTGTTGTTCTAATTCTTTTTGTGGCGCTTGGGCAGTTTGTGCTGTATTGCTTGAAGCTAATGCAAAACGTAAACGAAGACCGTAAGAATCAGATGTTTTGGAAGCTTGTAGCGTGACCCCATTAGCAACGGTAGCAATGATTAGTATTTGATTGTTATTAGGAGTAATTGAGAGAGACTGTAGATGAGTAGAACTGATTTTTTTTTCTAGAGGGGCATCAATGAATGCTTCTTCAAGTTTAATTGTAATTTGATTGCCAGATTGATTTTGACGTAATACGCCTTCATAAGGCGTGTCAAAAGTAAGCATAATATCAACACGTTCATGACGATCATAGATATTATAGCTTAGAATTTTAGACCCAAAAAGGGTAGTTGATAGTAAAAGCAATAGTAGGGCAATTTTTTTCATAATCTCTCTTTCGATAAATAATAGAGTACAGCACTGGAGTCCAGAACTTCATTAATACGAATAGCAAGGTTTTTTTCGTATACCATGACCTCGCCTTTGCCAATAATACGATGATTGACATATGATTCAACGCTCTCTCCAGCAGGTTTTCCAAGATCGATCACCGACCCTTTTTCGAGTTTTAAAATTTCTCTTAAAGAAAGAGTTGTTTGTCCTAAATCAGAAACAAACTCTACTTCCATATCTAAAAGTCCATCATAGTCCATCCAGCCTAACTCGGATATTGGATCAAAAATAGTTTTATTTTCCATCACTGTAGTTGTATTAGGAGATGCTATGGATTCAAGAGGCGCTTCATTCATATTTTATGCTCTTTGATTGCAATGTACATTTCTCCCCCACTAATTAATAGTGTTGCAAAAAAATCAGGAGTAATAGTATTATAATCATCATCATATAAATGTGGGGTTGAAATTTTAAAATGTGAGGTTTGGGTTTGGCTGGCGAGCACTTTTGCACTTCCTATAATCATATTAGTCATTTCAAGTAACATATTATTGAGTGTTTCCATCTCTGATGTTTCTTCATCTATAAAAATTTTAGTAATGGCCTGTAACAAACGTTTGTCGCATCCGATATACGTGTAAAATTTTTGAGCATCTTGTGTTTCAATATCTAAATAAGCAATAAGTGTTCTCGTTTTGGGAGGAGACTCCAGTTTTTTACTCGACGAGCCAAGCTGGTGCGTACAAAAGTTTTGTGCAGCTTGAAGAATGTGGTGAAACACGCTTAACCTCGCGAGTAGTAAAAT
>CAMBHX010000018.1 GCA_945867285.1 Sulfuricurvum sp. IAE1 | reverse complement strand
GGCAGATTCTACCTAAAGCTATTTTAGACTATGTTCCGTGCATTAACCTTCATGCTTCAATTTTACCCAGCTATAGAGGGGCTAGCCCGATTCAACAAAGTTTGCTAAACAATGATAAGCAAAGCGGAGTAACAGCAATGCGGATGGATAAAGGGTTGGATACAGGGGCAATCATTGAGACTGCAACACTTGATATTGCTGCTGATGAGATGCTAGAGACGCTTTATGATCGATTAACTGCCTGCGCATCGGTGTTGACGGTCAAAATACTACGAGAATGGGATTACAAAACAGTTATTGAGCAAAATGAGGCACAAGCAACCCATTGTAAAAAAATTACCAAATTAGATGGATTGATAGATTTTATGAATGCGTCAGAGATTTTCAATCGCTATCGTGCCTTTACACCGTGGCCAGGGGTTTATCTAGAATCGGGATTAAAAATTAAAAAGATGGCACTTGAAGAAAGTAGTGGTACTGGGAATCAAGGAGAAATCATTATGATAGATAAGGAAAGTATTGTTGTTTCTTGCGCACAAGGAACCTTGCGGCTTTTTACCCTTCAAGCTCCTTCAAAAGGTGAAGTGACAGCCGTGGAATATCTCAATGCAAAGCGATTGGTGCGTGGAAATACTTTGGCTTGAGTCGGTTGATTCGACACAGAGTTTGTTAATCAAGGGACTGAAAGATAATTCGTTTCAAGCTCCTATTTTACTAGGCTCAACATTACAAACATGTGGCAAGGGGTCGCGAGGTAATAGCTGGGTGAGCGAAAAAGGAAATTTATTTGTCTCGCTTGCGGTATTTCGATCTAGTTTGCCTGACGATTTACCATTAGAATCATCTTCTATTTATTGTGCAATGATTTTAAAACAGTTGCTAGAAGAGTGCGGGTCAAATGTGTGGATAAAATGGCCTAATGACTTTTATGTGGGAGATAAAAAAATAGGGGGAGTGATTACCAATATCGTAGGTGATACCTTGGTATGTGGGATCGGGATAAATCTTTGTTATGCGCCATTAGGATTTGAAGTTTTGGATATTGAGATTGATGCTCCAACATTAAGCAAAGGTTTCAGTTTGGCATTAGAAAAATTTCCAACGTGGAAGCAGATTTTTAGCAAGTTTAGATTAGAATTTGACAAAAGTAGAAGTTATTTGACCCATACTGGTAATAAAGCCATCGAGCTAGAAAATGCCATTCTTTTGGAGGATGGTTCTCTTGAATGCAACGGGCAAAGGATATTTAGTTTACGATGAGCGAAGTAATAGTAATTGCCAACCAAAAGGGAGGTGTAGGAAAAACCACAACTGCTGTCAATCTTGCCGCCTCACTTGCAGTTGCTGAAAAGCGTGTATTACTGATTGATGCTGATCCGCAAGCTAATGCCACAACATCTCTTGGTTATCACCGTAACAATTATGAATTTAATATTTATCATGTATTGATTGGCGCAAAAAAGCTTCGTGAAATTATTCTCAAAACAGAGTTACCAAAGCTTTTTATTGCCCCTTCGAATATTGGACTTGTTGGGATTGAAAAAGAGTATTATGACACTGAAAATTCCAAAGGTCGTGAATTAATACTTAAAAAAGCAATTGCACAAATCAAAGATGAATATGACTATGTTATTATTGATTCACCTCCAGCACTAGGACCCATGACGATTAATGCACTTTCAGCGTCAAATTCAGTCTTGATTCCGATTCAGTGTGAGTTTTTTGCACTTGAGGGATTGGCACAATTGCTTAATACTGTTAAATTGGTACGCAAAACAATTAATCCAAAACTCACAATTAGAGGGTTTTTACCGACGATGTACAGTGCTCAAAATAATCTCTCCAGGCAGGTTTTTGCTGATTTACAGCAACATTTTGAGAGTAAGTTGTTTAAAGCCAGTGGTGAAGGGTTTATTGTGATTCCACGCAATGTAAAGCTCGCTGAATCACCGAGTTTCGGTAAGCCTGCTATTTTATACGATGTAAAATCAAGCGGTTCGATGGCGTATCAAGATTTAGCCAACGCAATCATTGCATAAGGAATAGGAAGTATGGCAAAAGCATCTGCATTGGGTCGAGGTCTTGGAGCACTTTTAAGTGAAATCGAAGAGGCGTACGATAATGAGCTTCCAAAAAAAGGGGGAGTTGAAGATATTAATATCTCCAAAGTCCGTCCAAACCCTTATCAGCCACGTAAACATTTTGATCCCGAAAGTTTAGCAGAACTCTCTGAGTCGATCAAATCTCACGGACTCTTACAGCCTATCGTCGTCAAAGAAGATTTGGATGGGTATATCCTCATCGCCGGTGAACGACGTTTACGAGCATCAAAGTTAGCTCGCCTTAAAACCATCAAAGCAATAATCGTCAGTGTGAGCGATGAGCAAATGCGTGAGCATGCTCTGGTCGAAAATATTCAGCGTGATGAACTTAATGCAATTGATTTGGCGCAAGCATATCAAGAGCTTATTGAAATTCATGAATTAACTCATGATCAACTTTCGAGTACGGTACATAAGAGCCGTGCGCAAATCACCAATACATTGCGATTATTGCAGCTAAATGATAAAGGTCGTAAAGCATTGGTGGACGGAAAAATCAGTGCAGGCCATGCAAAAATAGTTGTAGGATTAGATGAAAAAGAGCAATCTTTGATTATTGATTCGATTATTGGTCAAAAACTTAGTGTTCGTGATGTAGAACAAATGGTTAAAAAAATGAAATCAAGTGATATGGAGATAGTTGTTTTGCATGAAAGAGCACCTGAGCTTGATTTTAGTGAACTTCAATCTTTTTTGACTTCTCTTGGTGTTAAATCTATCAAAAAAGGGAGAAAAATTACCCTCGACTTTGAGACAAATCTTCAAATTGACACATTTTTAAGCAGACTTTCCCACTAAACTTCTTCGTTTAACTGTCCCTTCAATTTACACGTTGTATAATCACGTAACTTTTAGGAGGTGGTATGTTAGATATAAATCCGATACTGTTAGTCAGTACAATTGTTGTCTTTCTTGCCCTTATTGCCGTTCTGAACAGTTTGCTCTACAAACCTCTCTTTATGTATATGGAAAAAAGAGATGCAGATATTAAAAAGGATCTCGAAGAAGTTGGAAGCAACGACTCTGAAATCGCTGCATTTTTGGCAACCGCAGAAAAGATAGTAAATGATGGCAAACTGCAAGCACATGCAGTAAGAGACAAAGCGGTTGCAGATGCAAAAGCTTTGGCGAACAGCAAGATTGATGCAAAACGTGCTGAGCTAGCCTTAGAGTACGCACAATTCGAAGAAACAATGGCCCAAGAGCGTTCATCCCTTTTGAACACTCTTAAAGGTGAAATGCCAAATTTCCAAGCGGCAGTTACTGCCAAGCTTCAACAGATTTAAGGAGGATGGATGAATAAACTATTACTGTTAACTGTTTTGTTTACTGTTGCCCTTTTTGGATCTGATGGAACAGTTGAAAAGTCAACTGACATTGTTTGGAGAACCATTAACTTTCTTGTTTTTGCAGGAATTGTTTATTGGCTCATCGAGGGGCATATCAGAGCTTTCTTTGGTGGACGAACAGCAGGAATAGCAGCTGAACTTAATAAAGTTCAGGAGCGTTTAGCTGAATCTAAAAACCAAAGAGATGCTGCTTTGCAAAAAATCGAAGAGGCAAAATCGTTTGTCAATGAGCTTGGAGAGATCACAAAAAAAGAGTGTAAAATTTTAGTCGATAAAATTGCCACTCAATGTGATCAGGATGTGGATGTATTGCAAAAACAAAGTAATGCGCTCATGGGACTTGAGAAACGTCAGATGGTTCGAAGTGTTGTAAATGAGATCATGGGGGAAGTTATGGTTCACAGTGATGCGAACATGACTAATGATACTATGACGGATATCTTGAAAAAGAAGGTGGCGTAAATGAGAGAAGCTATGATAGCAAAACGTTATGCGCAATCTTTGATCTCAATGTTGGATGCCACCTCATTGGATAATACAGTAGAGCTTTTTAATCTTTTAACAACCGCTTTTAATGATGCAAAATTTACACAAATCATGAACAGTAACGATATTGCTACAGCAGCAAAAACGTCACTAATCTTGAGTATGGTGGAAAATTCCAAGAGTAGTGAGGTTAATAATCTCATTAAACTTATGGGAGAAAACGGTCGTCTGTCGTTGATCCCTGCTTTAGCAAAAGAGTTAAGTAATCAAGCTTCAGCTATTAAACGTACCTATAATGGTCGTATATACAGTCAAAGTACGATGGATAAAGCGTCCGTGGACGCAATCGCACTTGATTTGGGTAAGAAAACCAATTCAACTGTTGCATTGACACATGTCACCTCTCTTAATGATGGTGTTCGTGTTGTTGTGGACGGTCTTAATGTTGAAATTGATTTTTCAAAAAGTCGACTCAATGCTCAAATTGTTGAGCATATCTTAAAAGCAATTTAACCCTCGCGAAAGGAGAAACTAGTGGTAGCAAAAGTACAAGCAGATGAAATCAGTTCAATCATAAAAGAGAGAATTGGTAGTTTCGAACTTAATGTAGATATTAATGAAACCGGTAAAATCGTCTCATTTGGAGATGGTATCGCCCAAATATATGGCCTTAACAATGTTATGGCTGGAGAAATGGTAGAATTTGAGGACGGTTCTCAAGGACTTGTAATGAACCTTGAAGAAAGCAGTGTGGGTATCGTTGTTTTGGGTCGTGCAAAAGCACTTCGTGAAGGGATGAGCGTTAAGCGTCTCGGAAAACTCTTGGAAATTCCAGTAGGTGAAGCAATGCTTGGTCGTGTCGTCAATGCTCTTGGTGAGCCAATTGATGGTAAAGGTCCAATCGAAACAACACAAACACGTTTTATCGAGGAAAAAGCACCAGGGATCATGTCTCGTAAATCAGTACATGAGCCAATGGCAACGGGTATCAAGTCAATCGACTGTCTCGTTCCAATCGGACGTGGTCAACGTGAGTTGATTATTGGTGACCGTCAAACAGGTAAAACTACTGTTGCTCTTGATGCGATTATGAATCAAAAAGGTAACGGAGTAGTTTGTATTTATGTAGCAATTGGTCAAAAAGAATCAACTGTTGCTAATGTTATTCGTCGTCTTGAAGAATCAGGTGCTATGGAATACACTATTGTCGTATCTGCTTCAGCATCAGAATCTGCTGCATTGCAATTCTTGGCTCCTTATACGGGTGTAACGATGGGTGAGTTCTTCCGTGATTCAGCTCGTCATGGTTTGATCGTATATGATGATTTGTCAAAGCATGCGGTAGCATACCGTGAGATGTCCTTGATTCTTCGTCGTCCTCCGGGCCGTGAAGCATACCCAGGGGATGTTTTTTATATCCACTCTCGTTTGTTAGAGCGTGCTGCTAAAATGTCTGATGAATTGGGTGCTGGTTCTTTAACTGCTCTTCCAATCATTGAGACTCAAGCAGGTGATGTTGCAGCTTATATCCCTACTAACGTTATTTCGATTACAGATGGTCAAATTTTCTTGGAAACTGATTTGTTCAATGCAGGAATTCGTCCTGCAATCAACGTCGGTCTTTCAGTATCTCGTGTTGGTGGTGCGGCTCAAATCAAAGCTACCAAGCAAGTTGCTGGAACATTACGTCTTGATTTGGCGCAATATCGTGAGCTTCAAGCGTTTGCACAATTCGCATCTGATTTGGATGAAGTAAGCCGTAAACAACTTGAGCGTGGTCAGCGTATGGTGGAAGTATTGAAACAACCTCCTTATTCTCCTATCGCTGCTGAAAAGCAAGCATTGGTTATTTTTGCTGGAAATGAAGGCTTCTTGGATTCTCTTGCTGTTGGTGCTGTTGTTCAGTTCGAAGCTGAGTTATATCCATTTATCGAAGCTAGTCATCCACAAATCCTAGAAAACATTCGTTCAACGTCAAAAATTGATGATGAGACTATGGGTATGATGAAAAAAGCGCTCGAAGAGTTTAAAGCAACTTTTGTTGCTAAATAAGGATCTTTGATGGCTAACTTGAAAGAGATTCAACGACAGATTAAAAGTGTTTCTAATACACAAAAAACGACTCGTGCTATGAAGCTCGTCTCTACGGCGAAACTTCGCCGTGCAGAAGAGTTGGCGAAACGTTCACGTCTGTTTGCTCAAAAAACAAATCAAGTTATCGCTGAAATCGCTAGTCGTATTAATTGTAGCAAAGTTGGCGGTATTGATAACCGTTGTTTTGTTCAAAATGATGCGCCCAAAGCAATCGATATTATTTTTGTTACAGCTGATAAAGGTTTGTGTGGTGGTTTCAACATGCAAACTATTAAGGCGGTCAATCGATTGATGGCCGAATATAAAAATAAAAATGTCTCAATTCGTGTTCGCGGTATTGGTAAAAAAGGGATTGAATATTTTACATTTAATCAAGTTGAATTACTTGATGCGGTAAAAAATTTAAGCTCTGCTCCTGATATGCAGCGAGCGGCTGAATTTATGACACAGTCGGTGAATGATTTTAATGATGGTATTATTGATGCTGTTTATGTAGTCTATAACGGATACAAAAACATGATTACGCAAGAGTTGCATGTCAACCGTATTTTGCCTGTTTCAATCGAAGAATTTGATTGTGACAAAGCAGCAAACAGTGTATTGGAACTTGAAGCGTATGATTCTGAAAAAATGCTGGATTCATTGGTAGCTAAATATGCAGAATACAATATGTATTATGCGTTGATCGATTCGGTTGCGGCAGAGCACAGTGCTCGTATGCAAGCGATGGATGCAGCGACTAACAATGCAAAACAAATGGTTAAATCGTTAACGGTCAAGTTTAACAAAGCTCGACAAGAAGCGATTACGACGGAACTTATCGAGATAATCAGCGGCGTAGAGTCGATGAAATAATTATGGAGGATAGAATGATTGGTAAAATTGCTCAAGTAATCGGTCCAGTTGTAGATGTTGATTTTGAAGGTTACCTTCCAGCGGTCAACGAAGCAATTGAAGTAAATGTAAAAGTAGGAGAGACAACAACACGTTTGGTGTTGGAAGTCGCATCTCATCTCGGAAATGGTCGTGTTCGTACCATCGCTATGGATATGTCTGAGGGCTTGGTTCGTGGTATGGCTGCAAACGCTACAGGCAACCCGATTAAAGTTCCTGTTGGAGAAAAAGTTCTTGGACGTATCTTTAACGTTATTGGTGAAACCATCGATGGTGGCGATCAAATAACTGATTGTGATACATGGTCTATTCACCGTGATCCTCCAGCGCTTATTGATCAAAACACTAAAACAGAAATGTTTGAAACAGGAATCAAGGTTGTTGACCTTTTGGCTCCGTACTCAAAAGGTGGTAAAGTTGGTTTGTTCGGTGGAGCAGGTGTTGGTAAAACCGTTATTATCATGGAACTTATCCACAACGTTGCACATGGACATGATGGTCTTTCAGTATTCGCTGGTGTTGGTGAGCGTACACGTGAAGGGAATGACCTTTATCATGAGATGAAAGAATCAAACGTTTTGGATAAAGTAGCTCTGTGCTATGGTCAAATGTCTGAGCCTCCTGGAGCACGTAACCGTATTGCCTTAACTGGTATTACAATGGCGGAATATTTCCGTGATGAAAAAGGGCTTGATGTATTGATGTTTATCGATAATATCTTCCGTTTTGCACAATCAGGTTCTGAAATGTCAGCACTTCTTGGACGTATTCCATCTGCTGTTGGTTATCAACCAACATTGGCACGTGAAATGGGTGCATTGCAAGATCGTATCACGTCAACTAAAAAAGGTTCAATTACATCCGTTCAAGCGGTATATGTTCCTGCAGATGACTTAACCGACCCGGCTCCTGCATCTGTTTTTGCTCACCTTGATGCAACTACGGTTCTTAATCGTAAAATTGCTGAAAAAGGGATCTATCCTGCGGTTGATCCATTGGATTCAACTTCTCGTTTGCTTGATCCACAAATCATTGGTGAAGAGCACTATAATGTTGCTCGTGGAGTACAAAAAACACTTCAAAAATACAAAGATTTGCAAGATATTATTGCGATTTTGGGTATGGATGAGCTTTCAGAAGAAGATAAATCGGTGGTCGAGCGTGCTCGTAAAATCGAAAAATTCCTCTCTCAACCATTCTTTGTTGCGGAAGTATTTACAGGATCTCCAGGGAAATATGTTTCTCTTGAAAACACCATCAAAGGCTTTAAAGGTATCTTGAGCGGTGAGTACGATCACTTGCCAGAGAGCGCATTTTATATGGTTGGCGATATGAACGAAGCGATTGAAAAAGCGGCAAAAGCAAAAGCAAAATAATCGCTTTTTAAAGGAAATTGCATGGATACTTTAGAATTAGAAGTGATAACACCAAGTGGTTTGATTTTTCACGGGAATGTTGCATCAGTGACTGTTCCTGGTGAAGAGGGCGAATTCGGTGTTCTTGCACAACACGTAGGATTAACAACATTGCTTAAAGCAGGTGTTGTTGAGATACACAAAGAAAATGGAAAAAAAGAGTCAATCGTTATCAACTGGGGCGTTGTTCAAGTTGCTAACAATAGTGTTACTGTTCTTGTAGATGGTGCAGTAGCTATTCGTGGTGATAGTGAAAGTGATATTTCTAAAGCCTTGGAAGAAGCTAAAGCACTTATCGACAGTGTTGCAGATTCTCACGCTATGATTGCATCAGTATCAGCGCGCATAGAGTCAGCGGCTCAATCACATCTTCACTAAACTCTAGAATGTTAGAGTCTTTATCTTCTTTTATTGACAAAAGTCACCCAGTTACTTTGGGTGTACTCTTGATTCTCTCTTTATATTTTATAGTTGTTAATTGGATTTTTCTGTATCGTTGGATGTCACTTAATGAGTGGATTGCTACTGAGAGAGAAGCTCTTGAGACTCTATTGATGGGCGCAACAAGATTAGATGAGCGTTCTTTTTTGACACACTTTGTAACAACGGGTAAGACTCTTTCAAAACCGATGATGGATATGGCACAGTATGCGTGTACCAAAGAAGCAACGAAGGGTCTAACCGCTTTGTCAATCGTAGCATCGACCACCCCTTTTATTGGCCTTTTTGGTACGGTTGTCTCTATTTTAGAGACGTTTAAACATATTGGTGGAGTAGAGGGGACAATGGGCGTTGTAGCAATGGGTGTTTCAGACGCTCTTGTAGCAACTGCATCAGGAATATTTGTTGCGATATTTGCCTATACCTATCACCAAATCATAAAGCGTCAATCGTTTGATCTAGTGGGATTGGTTCGTATGCAAAGCGATTCCCTTCTCTCAAAAGAGTAATAAACGATGTTTGATTGGGATGAAAAACCGGAATTAAACATCACACCTTTGGTGGATGTGATGTTGGTTTTATTAGCTGTCATGATGGTGATTTCACCTAATATCATCTATGAAGAACTTATTAAACTCCCCAAAGGTTCTGCTCAAACTGAAGTCAAAAAGAAAAAAACTATTGAAATTGTTATGAATGATTCCAAGCGTATTACGGTCAATACAAAGTCGTTTGAACTTGCTACCTTTAGTGACAATTTTGCTCTTTTTTCCAATGACTATGATAAAAGCAGTACAGTGCGTATCAGTGCAGATAAATCTCTGGAGTATGGTGATGTTATGAGTGTGATGAGCGCAGTTAAAAAGTCCGGTTTAACGGATATTGCGTTGGCTACAAGTCAGTAGTATTGCTATGAGTTTCGAACGAAATCGTTATTTTTTTTATGGCGGAGTATTTTCTTTTTTTCTTTTTTTCCTCCTTCTTTTACTAATTCTTTGGAAAAGTTCATTAGAAGAAAAAACGGTACTTTTTGCTGCAAATCTAGGAGAAATTATTTCTGTTTCATTGGTGGATCCTCCTGCTGAGATCCATGAAGAGTCTAGTATAGAACCAGAAGCGGTCGAGCAACCATTGACGCAAAAATTTCCAGATCAAGAGCCCAAGAAACAAGAAAAAGAGGCTCCGCCTGAAATTGGTGACCTTTTTTCTGCGGTCAAACCAACTAAAACAGTGGCAAAGAAACACGATAATAGTACTCAGTTAAAAGAACTATCAGAGCTCGAAAATCAAGTAATGTCCTCCAAACGAGACTCAAAGCTTTTTGATAAAGTGAAAAATTTGGATTTTGCAAAACCATCGGTTCAAATGGTTGCCAGCAGCTCTCAGGGGCCTGAGGTTAATGCCTATTATGCAAAAGTTCAAGGTGTGGTGTATGGTAATTTTCACCCTGCTACTGGGACGCAAGGGTTTAAGGCTCGAGTTCGAATTGCTCTTTCCAAAGAGGGGAAGTTAGTATCGTATAAAGTAGTAAGTTATTCTAGTTATGGCGTATTTAATGCAGAAGTAGATTGGCTCAAAGAGCGATTACGTCAAGTAGAGTTGCCTGAGCACCCTAAAGGGGAAGATGCGGTGTTTGAAATTATTTTAAGTGCTAAGGATTAAGATGAAATATTGGATAAGTTTATTGGTGTTAATGTCAATGCTATGGGGAGAATCTACTACACTAGAAGTGAGCAAAAACGTTAATGTTTTGTCAAAACTTTCTATTGTAGATGGAAGTTTGAAAGGTATAGAACACTCTGGAAAATTTCATAAAATGTTAGTTGCAGATATGAAAGTAGTATCTTTATTTGATGTGGATGAAGCTTATGCACAAGATTCATATGAGATTAAAAATCATGCAAATGCACTTTTTGTATTACGTTACCGTTTGGATGATGATGGAAGTGGCGGATTTAAGGCTGATGTTAAATTATTTCAAAATGGGTTAGAACTTTTTTCTAAAATATATATGTTAAAACAGCGTGAAATGGTTGTTTTTTTAGCCCATTCTATTGCATATGATATTAATGCTAAGATGGGTGGCGCACCAATGGAGTGGATGAAGCGTAAGGTAATTATGGTACGACTTAATGGTGCACGAAAATCTGAAATCGTTGCAGCAGATTACACACTTTCATATCAAAAAGTGCTACTTGGAGGTGGAATGTATGGTTTTGCCAAATGGGCGAATCGTGAACAAACTGATTTTTATTATACCTCTTTGAGTGATTTTAAACCAACGATTTACAAAGTAAATCTTGCCAGTGGTGTTAAAGAAAAAATCATAAGCTCTGATGGTATGGCGGTGTGTTCAGATGTTAATGAAAACGGTAAAAAGTTACTATTGACCTTGGCTCCCAATGGACAGCCAGATGTCTATATGTATGATCTAACAACCAAAGAAAAAACACGAATTACTAATTATTCAGGCATCGACGTTAATGGCCAATTTGTAGGAAATGAGATGATAGCGTTTGTCTCTAATCGTTTTGGAAATCCCAATGTCTTTGGGCAAAAAATAAATAGCAATGCAGTCAATCAGCTTGTTTTTGAGGGTAAAAATAACTCTTCTTTTAGTGCATATCGGAATTTAATTGTCTATAAAACACGCGGTGATTCGGGCTTTGATTTGAAAATAGCATCTCTAAACGGTGGAGGGTCTCGAACATTGACTACCAGTGGAGATAACGATTATCCAAGATTTTCGTACGATGGTGAGGCTGTTTTACATATCAAACAAGAGGGGTCTCGTAGTTTGGTTGGTATCATCCGTTTGGATCTTAGACGTAGCTTTGCATTTCCTTTGCATGTCGGTCGTATCCAGTCATTGGATTGGTGATTAACTTTTTTTTGCTATACTTCGACCAGATTTTATTATAGGAGTTGTTATGAAACGTATAACGTTTACGAGTGTTGTTTTAGCATTATTAATGTTTAGTGGGTGTGCAGATAAGGAGCCAACGATTGATTTGACTAAAAATGTTGCAGGAAGTAGTAGTATTGATCAGATGCCAAGTGTTACGAAAAGTTCTACAGATACGAGTGCTGTGATCGCTCCTATTACCACTGCAAGTTCTGTGGATAATAGCGCTAATAGCGCTAATGGTGCTAATGGTGCTAATGGTGCTAATGGTGCTGCTGCGCAAGGTATTTCGAGTATTTATTTTGACTATGATAAATTTGATATTCGTGAAGATATGCAAGTAAGTCTCAAAACTAACGGGAACTTGGTAAAAAACAAAACCTTTAAGCTTGAAGGAAATTGTGATGAATTTGGTAGCGATGAATACAATTTTGCTTTGGGTTTAAAACGTGCTAACAGTGTTAAATCAGTATTGATTGAGGGTGGAGTGAGTGCAGACGCAATCAGTATGACCAGCTTGGGCGAAGGAAATCCTGTGTGTTCTGAAAAAACTCAAGAGTGTTGGGCTAAAAATCGCCGTGTTGATTTTAAACTTCCGTAAATGCGTTATTTAGTTCTTTTTTTACTGCTCATTACTTCTTCGTTTGCATTAGAACCATCGGTTTTTGGTGCTGGCAACCTCGATAGTCCTAACCCGTATGGTTTGACACATGAAGAGAAACTAATTCTCGAAAGTAACAAAAAAATTGAAACGATTGTTCACAAAAATAGTCTTCAAACTGCTAAAGTAGAGTCGGTTACTGAACGATTGGATGGAATACAAGCAATTGTCGAGGGGTTGTCACTAGGATTTAATGAACAAAAAATAGCGTTAGAAAAACTAAGTGATACCTCGCAAGAACTCAATATGACTAACAGTATCAAAGAACTTCTAGTGTTTAGCAAAACAAATAGTGATAATATCTTACAGTTTAAAATTGTAGTTGAGGAGTTATCCAAAGTTGTTGATGGTATTAATAGCAATTATGTTACCAAGGAAGAGTTTGCTGCTTTAGTCAAACAACTGAAAGTTGCTGTGCCAGCTAGTACATCAGATATACCTAAGAAAATGGACAATGTAAGTATTGAAAAAGAGGCTAAAAAACTTTTTGATAGCCGAAAATATCTTGAAGCACAAAACTATTATGAGATGATGGTTCAAAAAAAATATAAAGAAGCTGAAGCTACTTTTTGGATTGGTGAGTGTTATTTTGAACAAAATAACTATAAAGAGGCAGTTGGGTATTATAAGCAAAGTGCTTCTTTGAATGAAAAATCATCTATCATGCCAACGCTGTTATTGCATACGGGAATTTCGATGGAAAAAACTGGTGATAAAGAGAAAGCTAAAAGTTTTTATCATGCTACAATTTTACGTTATGGATCAACAGGTTCAGCTGCTGTTGCCAAGGAAAAACTTGCTAAACTAAAATAGCTATTGAGGCATTTTCAGCCTAACTATAGCTAAATATGCTAAAATAGAACAATTAAAAAATAAGGATAAATCGATGGCAATTTCAGAAAATCAAATTGTTTCAATCCAGTACGAAGTTCGTGATGGATCAAATGTAGTTGACAGCAATATCGGTGGTGCACCTTTGGTGTTCATGTTTGGAAAAGGACAGGTTATACCTGGTCTAGAAAACGGTATTGCTAATATGGCAATGGGTGAAAAAGGTGATGTTCACGTTAAAGCATGCGATGCGTATGGTGATTATAACGAAGAAGCAAGGCAAGAATTGCCAAAAGAGCAGTTTGCAGGAATTGATCTTAATGTTGGTATGACATTGTATGGACAAGGTGAAGATGGCGGAACGGTTCAAGTCACCGTTAAAGAGATCAGTGATGAAAATGTTATCATCGATTTTAATCATCCTCTTGCTGGAAAAGATTTGATGTTTTCTATTAGCATCAATGAAATCCGTGATGCAACAGCTGCGGAAGCTATGAGTGGAATCCCTGCTGAAAATGCAATGGATGAGAGCGGATGTTGTGGAAGTGGCGGCAATCACGGTTGTGGATGTCACTAATTTTTTAACCGCTTCAAGTGCCTCAGCAGAGGCATTTAAAACTGCCAATCTCCTTAAGGGACTTTCTGTCAATGCCATGATTTATGGAGAGCCATCGACAGGCAAGCTCACTCTTGCTCGTTATATTTTGCCTAACGCTCCTATTGTTAATGGAAATAATCTTGATGAATTGCTTAATGCTTTGGAAACAAACAGTGCTCTTATTTTACATCGGCTAGATGATATTGCCAATTTAAAACGTCTTGTTGATAAAGTACAGCAGACTAAAACTCGAATTATTGCAACGGGTGGTTTTCGTTATACTCCTCAACAGCTTGAAGAATTATTTGCAATACAATTCACTATTCCGCCATTGCGAGAGAGAATAGAAGATATTACTGTTTTAAGTTCTCTGTTTTTAGACGAAGCAAAAAAAATCTTTGGGAAAAATGACTTTATGTTACCCAAAGATTTTAGTGCGGATGTTAGTGAAAATGCTCTTTCATTGCGACGACAAATTTATTTGAATTACTTATTGAGCAATGCGAGTGAGGCAAATGTATTGGAAATAACAGAAAATTATCTTTTAGATAGGCTAGGCGGAAACAATGACTATCGACAATTTTTGCATCTTTTTGAGGTTCCTTTGATTCGAGCAGGAATTAAAAGATTTAAATCACAACTACAACTTTCTGATAGATTGGGACTTAATCGTAATACTTTACGCAAAAAAATAACTGAGCATACAAGCTATAATTTGGAAATAAAGGAATAAAAATGTCACAAAAAATTGCAATGATTTTTCCAGGACAAGGATCACAAACAATAGGAATGGGTAAATCGTTTTATGAAAATAGTGCATTGGCACGAGAAATGTTTGATAAAGCTGGTGAGCGTATTGGTGTTGATTTTACTAAGTTATTATTTGAAGAAAATGAACAAATAAATGAAACAGCCTATACGCAACCAGCAATTTTACTTATTTCAATTATCGCTTATACTTTGTTTCAAGAGTCGAAACCAACTGATGCAACACTGTTTTTGGGACATTCACTTGGGGAACTTAGTGCACTGTGTGCTGCAGGTGCAATTGATTATGTAGATGCAGTTGAGCTAGTCCATAAGCGCGGAATGCTAATGCAAAAAGCATGTGAGGGTGTTAGTGCTGGAATGATGGTAATATTGGGAATGGATGATTCGGCTGTTGAAGAGGTGTGTGCGACAGCACAAGCTAATGGTAAGCGTGTATGGCCAGCAAACTATAATCAAACGGGGCAACTCGTCGTGGCAGGGATAAAAGAAGATCTGCAAGCTATGGAGAGTGTATTTAAAGAAGCGGGAGCAAAGCGTGCAATGTTGCTCAATATGTCGATTGCAAGTCACTGTCCATTACTGTCAAGTGCTATGGAGCCATTGGGTAATGCTATGGAGAATGTTGTGAGTGATACTTTCAGCGCTCCTATCGTCTCTAATGCATCAATGCAAAAATATTCTACCAAAAAAGAAGCGATTGAGTGGCTCAAAGTTCAACTTATCCAACCAGTAAAATACAAACAATCTATCGAATCTATTATGGGTGAAGTGGATAGGATGATAGAGTTTGGAAATGGCTCAGTTCTTAAAGGATTGAATAAAAAAATCGCACCCGATATTGAAACGCTGAATGTTTCAGATATGGAGACTCTGGCAAAGGTGTGTGAAGCTCTTTCATGAAAATTTCACTGTCGCAATCCTCTCCAAAACTCAATCGTTCCAATTTAGAGGACGTTTTGAGAGTTATTGGTGAACATAAAAATTCAGATGTTATTATATTCCCTGAACTGGCTTTGAGTGGTTATATGCTCCAAGATAAACTCTATGAAGATGCATGGACATTAGAAGAATTGGCACCTATGGCTGCTTTGAGTGTTGATTGCGACATTGTTGTAGGGGCTGCATTGTGGGATAAGGCAACCGTGTATAACAGTGCATTGTATTTTTCACAAGGAGCATTGCTTTGGTGCCATCATAAAAATCATCTTCCTACGTATGGAATGTTTGAAGAAGGACGATACTTTACCGCTGGTAATGAGATTGAGAGTTTTGATACGGCATATGGGAAAGCGTGTATGGTAGTATGTGAGGATGTGTGGCGTGCATCAACTTTTGCTGATATTGCAAAGCAAAACTGTGATATTGTCTATGTCATTGCGGCATCACCAGCACGAAATTTTAGTGATGAGGGATTAGAAATCGAACAACAGTGGGATGCTTTGCTTAAATCATTGGCATTGCTCACCAAAGCGTACGTGGTATTTGTTAATCGTGTCGGGTTTGAAGATGGCTTGGGCTTTTGGGGTGGCAGTCGCGTGATTACACCGACTGGATATGCGGAACACACATTGCCATTGTTTGATGTTACAGTGTCGGAAGTAAGTTTAAATCATAAACTGCAAAAACTAGAGCGATATATCGCAAAAAATTCGTAATTAGAGGAATAAGAATGACAATAGCAATAATGGGTGCGATGCGTGAAGAGATTGAACCAATTTTGGAAAATGTAGGTGAGTATCAGACACATGAGTATGCAGGTAATGTTTTTTATACGTGTAGCTATGCGGAGCATAATCTAGTCATTGCGTATTCTAAAATTGGTAAAGTCTTTTCAGCGATTACTGCTACTGTGATGATTGAGCGTTTCGGGGCGCAAAAACTATTATTTAGCGGTGTCGCAGGTGGGATCAGCGATGAACTTGCTATTGGTGATTTGATTATGGCAACCCAACTTTGCCAGCATGATGTTGATATTACCGCTTTTGGTCATCCTGATGGTTTTATCCCTGAGGGGACATTGATGGCACCTACGGATGATGAGATGCGTTCATTGGCAGGTGAAATAGCCATTGATATGGGTGTTGAACTGTATGAGGGGATTATTGCTACGGGGGATCAGTTTGTGGCTTCGCTTGAGCGCAAAAACTGGATTGCAAAGACATTTAATGCAGACGCACTGGAGATGGAAGGGGCAAGCGTGGCGTGTGTGTGTCAAAATTTTGGCATACCGTGTTTTGTTTTGCGTGCTATTAGTGATACGGCTAATGGTGGAGCGGTGGAAGATTTTGATGCATTCTTGAAAACATCCGCACAGGTTAGTGCTAGATTTGTGCTGGAAATGGTCAAGCGTATTGAAGATTAATATCAACAAAAAAATTATGCGTCGTATGGGGCAAACCAATGCGGCATTTAATCTCATCGAAGAGGGGGATAAAATCCTCGTAGGTCTTAGTGGCGGAAAAGACTCGCTCACAATGATTCATGCCCTCATGGAGCAACAGCGTCGTGCTCCGTTTAAGTTTGAGCTTCTTGCTGTAACGGTGACCTATGGTATGGGCGAGGATTTGGAAAAGCTCAAAGCCCATTGCGCTCTTTATGGTATCCCTCATATTATACATGATACAAACACATATGCATTAGCGGAAGATAAGATCCGCCCTAACTCGTCGTTTTGCAGTTTTTTCTCTCGTATGCGCCGTGGAGCGTTATACAGTGCGGCACAAACACATGGATGTAATAAAGTGGCTCTTGGACATCATCTCGATGATGCAGCGGAAAGCTTTTTTATGAATATGATCTATAACTCACACTTAAGAGCGTTGGCACCTAAATATAAAGCCAGTAATGGTTTGGTGGTTATACGACCGTTGATTCAACTACGTGAGCGACAATTGGCAGCGTGTGCGAGTGAAAACGATATGCCCACTATTGGTGATGAAGCGTGTCCTTCGATGCGTTTTGATGTCAAAATGCCGCATGCCAGAGCGAGTATGAAGGTGATGTTGGCACAAATGGAACAGCAGTTTCCTGATCTATTTATTTCACTCAATAGTGCGTTTGGGCATATTAGTGATGACTCTTTTTTTGACTCTGCTAGGTTTACTGTTTGATGTTACGCACAAACTGATGATTCGTATAACAGTTTGGGTTTCAAAGCTATAAAAAAGATAATACTTTATGATCCGCACGGCTTAGAGACAAGCTCTTAATCTCCTCGAGTGTGAACCATTCGAAATCTTTTCCCTCAAAAATATCATCGCATAGATAAACATCCGCTTTAAGAGTAAAGTGGCTGTAGCTTTGTGTGATATGCCCTAAAAAATTGGTTTCACTCACCAACTCTTGGGTCTCTAAAAATCCCCATAATCCACCCAAAAAGCGCTCTTTACGTTGGGTGAGGGCATAATGATTTTGATGGGTGTAGATGGTTATGAAGCGGTTGCGGATGGGTTTGATGGTTTTGCTCTTTGGGGCTGGGTAGAAGTGTGGCATACTCTTGCCTTGACATGTTTCGTACAAGGGGCATTGGGAACATAGAGGGTTTTTATTGAGACATATCATGCTGCCTAAATCCATCATCGCCTGATTATACTCGAAAGGGTGAAGAGGGTCGAAAAGTTTGTAGGAAAGCTCCCACAACTGTTTTTCATCCCGTTTTTCAAGCGCAAAATAGCGATGTAGTATCCGTTTGACATTGGCATCAAGGATGGGGAGTGGTTCACGATAGGCAAAAGCGGCAATAGCGTGAGCCGTGGAGCGTCCTATTCCGCTAAGCTCTATCAAATCGTGGGCATTGTCTGGCAATATACCACCGCATTGACATGCTGCTTTATGAAGATTTCGTGCACGGGTGTAATAGCCAAGTCCCTCCCATTTTTTTAGGACATCATCGAGGCTCGCAGAGGCTAAATACTCCATCGTAGGGAAAGCTTCAAGGAAGGGAAAATAGAACCGTTCAAGGACGGTTTTTACCTGTGTTTGTTGGAGCATTATTTCACTCACGTATACCTTGTATGGGTCATTTGTAAGCCTCCAAGGCAATTCATGGCGGCCGTTTTTATCATACCAATCTAAAAGCGATTTATGGACTTCTTTATACATGCTGTATTGTATCTAAATACATATTTCTAAAAAAATCTATGTGGTGGTAAAAAAACTTTTACATTTTGGGCACTTCTTAGTGCTTTTTTACAATCCATTTTAAAAAACCTTTTGCAAACCCCGATGTTAGCGAAGTTTCCTGAGCTTTTCAGCAACCCGAATTTTTCATTACGCCTAAATCTTCCATTGTAGGGGAGGCTTCAAGGAAAGGAAAATAGAACCGTTCAAGGACAGTTTTTACCTGTGTTTGTTGGAGCATTTTTTCACTAATATAAATATGGTAAGGATTATTGGTCGTACGCTAGGGTAAATCGTGACGGCCGTTTTGTTTGTACTAGGATAAAAGAAATTGTTGAGGGGTATAATTCATAAAGTAATTGTAGCTAAAAGGTGATAATGAGCGCATTGGTCTTACCTGCACCAAAAGCAGACCCAATGCCTCATTAGAAATATTGTATCAGATTTAATAATGTTATCCAATGAAAACATAGCAATATTATAAGGATTATTGAGT
>CAMBHX010000017.1 GCA_945867285.1 Sulfuricurvum sp. IAE1 | reverse complement strand
TTGATTTCAAGACCACTGGGCAGCTTTGTCCCTACAGTTGCCACAGCAACATAAATTCCCTCGCGTACATTGGAAGCACCACATACGATTTGTTTGACACTATTACCTATATCAACCTGACAAACATTGAGTTTATCTGCATCAGGATGTTTTTCACACTGCTTTACAAACCCTATAACAACTCCACCAGCGACCGAAATCTTATCATGACGATCAACTTCTAAACCAATAGCATTGAGCGTTTTACACAACTGCACAGCATCAATACCACTTAAATCAATCCACTCATTTAGCCAATTTTTTGTGACAATCATCTAAACTGCTCCAATAATCTAACATCACCCTCAAACAATGAACGCAAATCGCCAATCCGATGGATCAACATCGCAAAACGCTCTACTCCAAGGCCAAATGCATAGCCGCTCACTTTTTCATATCCCACCGCTTTAAAAACATTTGGGTCGACAATACCGCACCCTAATACCTCTAACCATCCAGTTTTAGAACAGACGCGACACCCTGATCCTGCACAAAAAATACAGCTAATATCAACTTCTGCTGAAGGCTCTGTAAATGGGAAAAAACTAGGGCGAAAACGGACTTCTACCTCTCCAAACATCGTTTTGAGAAAATCTTCAAGGATAAATTTGAGATTAGCAAAAGAGACTTTCCCCTCCTCTTCAACTACTAGCCCTTCTACTTGATGAAACATCGGTGTATGAGTAATATCATAATCACGTCGAAAGACTGATCCTGGTGCAATCATACGAATAGGTGGCTGAGTATTCATCATCGTACGAATTTGAACTGGTGATGTGTGGGTACGCAACAGCGAGCCGTCTTTGAAATAAAAAGTGTCTTGCATATCTCGTGCAGGGTGATATTTTGGCAAGTTTAATGCCTCAAAGTTATGAAAATCATCTTCTACCATAGGACCTGTATGCACGGCAAAATTCATCGTTGTAAAATATTCAACAATACGATCCATCGTCTCCATAACAGGATGCAATGAACCACGCTCAACGGTAGGTGAATAGAGTGTTACATCAAGCGCTTCAAGCTTCATCGTAGCTTCCAGGTGTGCCATTGCTAAAAAAAGTTTTCTATCTAAAAGAAGGTTATTTAGCGCCTCTTTGTGCACATTTAGCTCTTTGGCAAACGTCCCCTTTTGATCATCTGGAACCTCTTTCATGCGGGCAAATTCTGCCGCCATTATCCCTTTTTTTCCAAAAATAGCGAGTCGAACTTCTTCGATTTTATCAATTGTATCGGCGCTTTGTATAGCAGTGTACCACTCTTGCAAAACAAAATCTCCAGTATTTATTAATTTTATACATCAAAACGAATTCATCCGTTTTGATGGCAAGGACTAAAGTCCTTTGCAATCCCCTAAAGCTATAAAAAACAATGTTTTTAGCAATAGTGATTATTATAGTGCAATCTCGTTTACAATAAGCTTCAAAGTACTATGAGCTATGATACAATAAACAAAAAAATAAGGTTAGTCATGTGTCTATTTTGTAAAATTGCCAACAAAGAAATCCCCTCTAATGCGGTAGCAGAAAATGATCATTTTTTTGCATTTCACGACATTAATCCCAAAGCACCTGTCCATGTTTTGATTATTCCTAAAAAACATTTTGACAGTTTTAATGATATTACTGCAGAAATGATGGGGAAAATGACAACATTCATCCATCACGTGGCTAAAGAATTAGGTATCAATGAAAGTGGTTATCGGATTATTAGCAACATCGGAGAAGATGGTGGACAAGAGGTTAAACACTTGCACTTTCATCTTTTAGGGGGAGCAAAACTCTACTGGGGACATTTTGCTGATGCCGACAGTAAAGACTTTTTTTAATACATTGTCATTATATAGATACTCCTAAAATTCTCAAAAGCGTAGCTTTTGTAGCTTTAGGGGATTGCAAAGGACTTTAGTCCTTGCCACTAAAATGGATGCATTCGTTTTAGTGCATAAAATTAATATTTTTTATGCATTGCATCCTTGCAATGTTCCAAAATCGACATTGCTTCCGCCACCACTGATCATCGTTTCATGGTCGCGGACAATGGTTCCGTTATGGATAATCGTGTAGGTGATTGACGTAGTATCACGAATAGTATTAATCGTCGAACAATAGGTCTCTAAACTCGCCATTACCCAGCGCCCTGCAAGAATATCATCAGCATCACTCTCAAATGAATATTCTAAGTGGAGTGAATTGAATTTTTTTGGAGAAGTTTCATTACGAACTACTTCACCGCTCACGCTCAAGTTTTTAACTTCAAACCCTTGTTGTTTTGGTAACATAACAATATCTGTTGCAGTACATCCGATAATTCCACTCAAAAAATACTCAATAGGGGAGATTTGTGGGCAATCAATAATAAAACTTGCCTTCTCTGTTTTTGCTTCGAACTTCATCTCACTTTGGTGACTTACTGTTATTTTCATTTATTTTATCTCCTTTAAGTAATTATCAAAATATACGACTTGTTCCAATGTTCGCACTTGGGCGGTTCCCCCTTGTGAAATACGTGCATTCATGGAATGACTTATTGCCAAATGAGCCATAACATTTTCTTCGATTCTATTGTCGATCTTATGGAGTTCATTGTAGTGTATATCGCTCAAATCGATACCAAGAGCTTCCGCACGGGCAACTGCGCGTCCTGTGATATGATGTGCTTCTCGAAAAGGAATATCGCAATGTGACACCAAATAATCAGCTAAATCGGTCGCACTGAGATGCCCTAATTTACACGCTTTTGCCATATTTTCAGGTTTGATTGTCATCGTTTTGAGTGCTTCACCCAAAATCTCCAGTGACATTTCAATCGTATCAATACTATCAAATACCCCTTCTTTGTCCTCTTGAGTATCCTTGTTATACGCAAGCGGCAACCCTTTCATCACTGTCAACAATCCTATTAGATTTCCATATACACGACCTGTTTTGCCACGTAAAAGCTCAGGAACGTCCGGATTTTTCTTTTGTGGCATGATCGACGAGCCTGTTGAATATTCATCAGAGAGTTCCACAAAACGAAACTCATAACTTGACCACAAAATAATCTCTTCGGCTAGACGAGATATATGCATCATGAGTGTCGAGATATTAAACAGTATCTCTAGTGCAAAATCACGATCACTGACCGTGTCCAGACAGTTGATACTCACCGAATCAAATCCCAACGCCTTTGCAGTCATCTCCCGGTTAATATTGTGCGGTGTCCCTGCTAATGCCGCACATCCGATGGGAGAAATATTATTGCGCACATAAGAACTCTCAAAGCGCTCAACATCACGTTTAAACATTGATACATAGGCCAACATATGGAAACCAAAATTAATTGGCTGCGCATGTTGTAAATGGGTCATTCCCGGTAAAATAGTTTGTGTATGGTCACGTGCAATATCAACCAAAACGCCCATAAGTGATTTGATTTGAATAACGATTTCACTGTTTTTTCGTAAGACATAACGTCTAAAATCTAGCGCTACTTGATCATTTCGACTACGTGCTGTATGAAGCTTCTTTCCTGCATCACCAATCAATGACGTAAGACGCTTTTCAATCGCCATATGCAAATCTTCATCACCTATTTTCCACTCAAAAGCACCCGATTCGATTTCACCCAAAACTTGGGTCATACCCAGCTCAATAGATGCGAGCTCATCGGACGTTAAAATACCCTGATGTGCTAACATTTGAGCATGAGCGACTGACCCTGAAATATCCTCACGATATAGTTTTTGATCAAACATTATTGAAGCATTAAAGCGCTCTAGTAGCGATGATGCGTCTGCACTAAAGCGCCCTGACCACATTTTGTCCATAAAATCCCCTGTAGAGTAAAAGTACATAATTTTAGCGAAGTTTGATTAAGAAAGGATTACCGCAAAGCGGTAAAGGAGAAATTTTTAGTTACAAGCTGGAACGTTACCACTGTCTCTAGCATATTCAGTCAAAAAGTCTTCGAGATGCTTAGAATCTTTGGTAAACTTGCGATCTTGAAAATAATCCCATGAAGATTGTGCTCTTTTACTATCTAAGTGAATTTGAATCAACTTATCTCCTTTTTTATCCATAAGCCTTTCCCATGTGCGGATATTTTTGGAAGCTGCTAATTCCTGCCCACCTCCATGACAGTCCTTACAAACATCCATGTAAATTTTCTGTCCCTTGTAGGTTGCAGCATTAAGTGTGAAAGAGAAAGCTGAAATAAATAGAAATATAAATAGCATAGTTTTAATCATCGAAAAGATTCCTTCTTTATAAAAAATAAAATTATGGTACATTAGTAATTCTAATAGATTGCTTAATCCCCTATCACTGTAAGATCACACTTGAAACTTTTGTTCCAAAGTTATTTCCAAATCCCACAACCCCAGTCTTTTGAGCTTTTCAACAATATTGGGTGTGCAATTTACATCTCCTGGCCATTGCCTTTCAAATCCATCAATAGCACTTTTACGTGTTCCATCAATGCAAACTATCGATTTTTCAACGCAGATGTCACGCTGAGCATCAATATTATTTACTACACGCCACATCAGCATATAGATATTGGAAAGATCATTATGTTCCATATCAACGAAAATTACAATGCGAAGGTGATCTTCAAGAGAAGAAAAGAGTTTAGCCGTATTGATTAATGTACGACTCTTATTTACTCCAACCACCGTAATAGGATTAGCAGTATGGCGCATAAACTGGGCTACTTCACACGCTTCGCTCATCAGTGCTTGAATTTTTTTAAGCAAAACATTACTGTCTAAAACATCAGGTTTTTGAGGTGCATATGTAAAACTAAAATCAATTCCCAATTTACCCCCAACAAGTGCTTCAGGACTGGAGTGATCTAATGCATCCGTAATACCGCTGGAGACAAATAGACACTTAGGAGTAAAACGATTCAGAGCATAAATACTCAGAGCTTCGTAGTTAGTAAGCTTGGGAGCATCTTCAGCAAAAAAGAGTGCATGTTTGACAAAACTCATCTGCCCAGAACCCCAAAAAAGGTGCATGAATTGTCGTGCATGGCCTTTGTACAATGGCTTCATCTTGGCTAAAATCAAATTATGAAAAACACCATTTTCAGGCATATGATAGTCGATCAAATCGGATGCATTCGTTTTGAGCAATGGTAAAAAAATACGCTCTGTCGCCCATCCCATATATTTATCCTCTAGTGGTGGCTTTCCGACTACCGTAGCAAGATAATAGGGATTTTTACGTGATGTAATAGCACTTACTTCCATAACCGGATAATGCTCAGCTAACGTATAATAACCAGTATGATCCCCAAATGGGCCTTCAAGAGCCATCTTTTCAGGATCAACCCACCCCTCGATCACAAAATCCAAATCTTCAGGTATCCACAACGGCGTTGTGAGTGACTGCACGAGCTTTGGAGCCTCTTTTTTGATCAAACCATACAAGAGTAGTTCATTGACACCATAGGGTAAAGGGGCAGTGGCACACCACGTATACAAGGGATCGCCACCGATTCCGATAGAGACGGGCATTTTTTTACCGGCACGTTGATATTGATCAAAAAAATGGGATGAGTCTTTATGAATTTGCCAATGCATTCCAAGGTGATTTTTATCGTATACCTGAAGTCTATACATCCCCAGATTGACCACTTCACCTTCTAAGCTTTGCGTATAAACCTGCCCCATAGTGATAAAAGGGCCACCGTCTTCTTCCCATGTTGTCAAAATCGGCAAATCATAAAGATCAATGGCTTCACCAAGAGCTATATTCTCCTGACACGCACCACAACCTTTAATCTTTTTAGGAAAAATATCTTTCATAGAAAATAAATCGCCCAACATCCCGATTTTTTCTTTGAATCCTTGCGGTGGCTTCATATGCAAGAGTTTTTCAATCTCGGCCGCGACCCCCTCAACATCTCTCCCAAACAAAAATTCGGTGCGCTTGTACGAACCAAAAAGATTCATGACTACGGGTGTATCAAATTTTTTCCCTGTTTTGGAATCTATAGGATGCGTAAACAGTAACGCTTTCCCACCATTGTCTTTTTTAACTTCTGCATACGCCAAATGGGGAATTTCTAAAACAATATCCAAAGGTTCGTTGATTATACGGATTTCATCCAGTGCAACGAGCTTTTCAATAGTTTTTGCCAATGTCATGATTTATGCCCATCCGCCATACTACAGGCACGAGTCAAAAGTTCCATAGCACCCTTCTCTATCAGATGTTGTGCCATCGCACGTCCGGCCCCTTCAAGTTCATCACAGCTGAGTATTGTTGACTCAGTCATCACTTCGGATGCATCTGGAAGCCCTAAAATAGAACGTAACACTACACTTCCATCCTCTCCAACTCGAGCACTCACGCCGATAGGTACTTGACATCCCCCTTGTAGTGTATCAACAAACTCACGCTCCAATGTCGTCTCAATACGGCTGTTTTTGTCTTCCAATAGTGCTGCAATCTCCAATACCCATGGCTCGTTGATAGTTTCAATTCCTAAAGCACCCTGCCCCATCGATGGAATCATCTCCTCCAATGAAATCGGATAAAAATGGTTCACTAAATCGGCAAATCCCAAACGATTAATCCCTGCTGCTGCCAAAATAATCGCATCAAATTCTCCCTCTTTGAGTTTACGAATACGGGTATCCACATTACCCCGTAAATCTTTGATAATCAAATCAGGGCGTAATGCAGCTAATTGCATGCGGCGACGTAATGAGGATGTTCCCACAACCGCACCATGGGGCAACGAGGTAATATTAGGATATTTCTCACTCAACATCGCATCACGAACATCTTCACGTGTCGTGATGGCACTCAACAACAAGCCTTGAGGCATTACCGTAGGAACATCTTTGAGTGAATGAACTGCCAACTGTGCTTCACCTGCTAGCATTGCTTCTTCAATCTCTTTTAAAAACAATCCCTTTCCCCCAATTTTTGCCAATGGAACATCTAAAATCTTATCCCCAGTGGTCACGATAATATTGAGCTCTACTTCTATATCAGGACGTGCATTTTCAATAACAGATTTTATATGTTGAGATTGCCAAAGGGCGAGCTTGCTACCACGTGTTGCGATTATGAGTTTTTTCATCGATTATTTAACCTTAACTTCTTTATATTTTGCTTTTGTTGTATCTTTGACACCATTGAAAAAGACCGTTGGCGTTCCTGCTACCATCGAGGTTTGAACTGCATTTTGATCAAATTCGAATTGTTTAATAACGCTTGGGCGCTTAATATCTGCCGGTACAAGCTTAGTTTTGAAAATTTTATTAAAAGCATCAGCAATTTTTTGATCATCTTTTTCATTAGCATTGATCTCGACTTGATACATTCTCAAGGTGACATTATCAACCCCTGACTGTTCTGCCGCAATCGCATATTTTGTCAATGCAACCGCCGCTGGATGAAGCTGTGCCAAAGGAAAATGGTAATAATAAACCGCGAAATCGTTGGGATATTTCATCATATATGATACTGTTTCAGGAACATATTTACGACAAAATGGGCACAAAGGGTCTGAAAAAATAGCTACTTTATTTTTTGCACTGACATTACCACTAATAAGATTTGCCTTGGTGTAGAGTGCTGGATTAAGTCTGGGGGTAATCGTATCGTTAAACCGCTCGCTGGTTTTGAGATTGACAAGCTCAGGTGCAATTACATTACCACTGACAAAATAGGTACCGCTTTGATTGATGTGCTGATTAGTAGATCCCTGCTTGACATCCGCATCAATGGCAACAAAATAAGCTTCCCATCCCGCCATCGTAGGAACATTTTGTTTTCCATTAATCTTAATTACAAGATTAGAAATAGCAGGATTATTGCCAATCCCTTTTTTTAAAAACTGTATTACCTCTCCGTCTGTTGCAGCACTAAGGCTAGCGCAAAGTAGGAGTGTCGTGAATAATTTCGGCATCAATGACATCGTCGTTTTCCTTTGAGTGTGTTTTATATTGAGATGAATTGTCGTGTGGGTATTTTGGCATAAATTGACTAACAATTAAACCACCCAATAAATAAATATGAATTGATATTCCGATAATATCGGTTAATATTCCCGGCAATATCAACAAAATTGCCCCTAATAACGAGAGAAGATTACGCTTGTAAAATCCATTGGCATCAACTCTACGCTCTTTAAGTTCCATAATATTGACTATCAATGTCGTGCGAAAATTAAAGAGAATAAGAATACCCACAAAAGCGCTGATAATAATCTCGCCAAACATCGAAAATCCACCAAATCTACTAGCAAACTCAACCGTGAGCATCACTTCTGCAAAAAGGTAGGCAATAAAGTAGATCATCCAATAAGCTCTTTTAGTTTTTGCACAACGTCATGAGTCGCAACCGTGATCATCTCACCACTTTTACGAACCATAATCTGTACTTGGTCATTTTCCATCTCTTTACCTACGATAACGGTAAAAGGAAAACCAATAAGTTCTGCATCCGACATTTTAAAACCAAAACGATCTTTTCGGTCATCCAAGATGGTTTCAATTTTGTTTTCATTAAGGGTAGTGTATAGCGTTGTTGCAAACTCCAAATGGGTCTCTTCTTTGATATTAGATACCATCACATTGACCATATAAGGAGCCGTAGCATGTGTCCAAATACACCCTTTTTCATCATGATGCTGTTCGATAACTGCCGCCACCAAACGACTCACTCCCATTCCGTATGTTCCCATGATAAATGGGGTAGAACGACCATTTTCATCAAGATACTCTGCTTTGAGCGGTGCTGAATATGTGGTACCTAATTTAAAAATATGCCCTACTTCAATCCCTTTGGTGTATTCCAGTTTTCCACTACAACGTGGACATCCATCACCCTCTGACACCGCTACAAGATCAGCATACGAAACATCACCCATCACACTCAAATCAACCCCAACAAAATGGTAATCGAGTTCATTAGCACCACAAATCATAGCTTTTGCATTACGGGTATCATTATCCATCACGATACGGATTTTATCCTGATCCAAAGGACCCATAAAACCAGCAACCAAACCAAGATCAGTCAATTCAGACACACTCATCTCCACCAAATCAATCGCACCCACACTGTTACATGCTTTGACCTCTTGGAGGGTATCACACCCACGGATGAAAAAACACACAGGCTGCGTTGAATCTGCAAATACTGCACGCATCACCACTGCTTTGAGTGTATAATAAGAGTCAACGTGAAAAAATGCACTCAAATCTTCAATGGATTTGATGTCCGGTGTTTTGAACTTCATAAACTCAGCTTTAGGGGCTTCGGGGATAGTGATACGTTTGGAACGTTGCGCCGCCTCGATATTGGCACCGTATTCACATGAATCACATACCGCTAGTGTGTCTTCACCACTGTTCGCCAATACCATCAGCTCTTTAGAACCCGATCCGCCAATGGCACCACTGTCCGCTTCAACGACACGAAACTGTAGTCCTAAGCGTGTCAAAATACGCTTATAAGCCGCTTCCATCGCATCAAATTCACGATCTAAATCCTCCGTGGAACTGTGAAAACTATAACCGTCTTTCATCACAAATTCACGCGCACGCATCAATCCAAAACGAGGACGTGCTTCATCACGAAATTTAGTTTTGACCTGATAGACATTTAATGGCAATTGCTTGTAACTCGTCACACGATTACGAACAATACTCACCATCATCTCTTCATGCGTAGGTCCTAAAACAAAAAGATTTTCTTTACGGTCACGAAAACGTAACAACTCTTTACCAAATTTTTCGATTCGACCGCTCTCTTGCCATAACTCTGCTGGTGTGACAAAACTCAAATCCACTTCTAGCGCATCACATGCTGCCATCTCTTCGTGAATAATAGTCTCGATTTTACGCATCACACGTTTACCTAATGGAAGAAAGTTGTACAAACCACTGGCAACTTGTGTCACAAAACCTGCACGAGAAAGGTAAATATGGCTAGGTAAAATAGCGTCTTTTGGCGCCTCTTTGGTAGTAGGTATATAAGCTTTTGAAAAACGCATCAATCTCCTTTGGAATAATATTTACAGCTATTTTGGGATAACTCTTCTCCCTCTTCTTTCGCCATCAAAAACCCTAGTGCTTGTATCAACGAATCAATACGCATTGGGTCTGACCCATCACGCATACGGCTTGCAAAAGGGTGTAGAAATCGTTTTAATGCTTGCTGCGTTGCTTTTTGAATCACTTTATCATACTCTTTGGGCAAATAGCCAGCCTCAACAACTCGATTCGACTCATCACTGGCTGCACGATACGCTCTAGTGTACAAATCCTTTATTAGTGGCTCAATTGAAAGTGCTTTAAGGGTTTCAAAAAATGCTGTAGTATGTCTGCTTATCAAAACAAATGATGTTCGTGCTTCATCTTCACGCATTGAAATATTTTCACTTACGATCTCTTTTAGGTCATCCATTTGATACAAATGTATTCCCCATGTTTTGGTTTCACACTCAATATCTCTAGGAACCGCCATATCAAACCAATAACGATCAAACGTACAGGTTTCGATCAGTTCATCTGTAATAATAGGCGACAGTGAACCTGTCGAGGTAAATAAAATAGGATATTCATTAATAGCATCCTTTATCTCTTCATACGACCTGGCTTTGACATTGCATTCTTTGGCAATTTGAGTTGCTTTACTAAATGTTCGATTCATAATCGTTACATCTGCCCCTGCAGCACTCAAATGTTTACAGGTAATCACCGACATCTCACCCGATCCAATCACAAGAACTTTTTTACCCGCAAAAGATTCTACACATTCCTTTGCTTGTGCCACCGCGACACTCGCAACTGAGACAGGTCGAGAAGAGATATCAGTAGCATTTCGAATCTCAGCTGCACACTTTTGAGCTGCTTGCAATGCTCGGCCCAATCGTGCTGCACAATGTCCATTATCGTATGAAAATCGAAATGCATCTTTGAGCTGTCCGGCGATTTGAGTCTCACCAACCACCATCGAATCCAATGAGCTAGCAACACTAAAAAAGTGGTGTATAGCACCATAATCATCAAAAATATCAGCACGAAGCTTTAGGTCATCTACACTCTCATTAGCGTGCATTGCTAGTAGTTCTAAGATATATTGCGTTGATTCTTCGGTACAGATACAGCTGCAATACAGCTCTACACGATTACATGTTGAAAGGAGAAAAACTTCTTGAACAAATGAATTGCTCTTTATTTTTTCCAAAATATTTTTTTTGGATGCGTCATCCACAAAGGCCAATTTTTCACGCTGCACCAATGTTGAATTTTTATGTGAAAAACTGATGACGAGATAATGCATTAATGATCTCTCGAAATAACATTGGTAATAATTGTACGCAATGCCTCTTCTTGTGGGACACAAGCAATCGCATCATCACATAGTTTTTGCGCATAATCGTATGATTTTTGAATAATCCCATGCGATTGCATTAACGTGCGAATCCATTGTTTTTCATCATCATTTAATACTTTTTTATGAAGAGTTATAAGCCTTTTTTGATCTTCAATGTTAAGCATATCATACAAATCAATATATGGTAATGTCGATTTACCCTCAACGAAATCGTTCATGGCAGGCTTACCTAGTGTCTTCTCGTCTCCAACTACATCCAAAATATCATCAACTATTTGGAAGGCTAATCCCAAGTTTTTCCCATATTCCCCATATGCATCTGCTTTCTTATCCACCAATAATGCTGCGCAGTAGGCACACGCTTCAATCAACGTTGCGGTTTTGAGATACAACATCGTGAGATAGTGTTGGCGGTCATAGTTAAAACCTTCTGCCATCTCTACATCCATCATTTCTCCAACAGAGAGCTTGGTAACTGATTGTGAAACAGCATAAGCGATCTTAGGATCAAAACAAGTAAGCTCACTAAATGCCTTGGAGTACAAAATATCCCCAAGCATGATTGCAACTTTCGATCCGTGTGTTGCATTGACAGAAGCAGTACCTCTACGCATCATTGCTTCATCGATAACATCGTCATGCAATAAACTCGCCGCATGAATAAGCTCTACAATAGCTCCTAATAGTGGCGCTTTAGGGTGTTCTGGAGCAATCGTCAAAATCAATCGAGCACGTAAACGTTTCCCACCTGACAGTGTTGAAAATAACTCAGCAGCCTTAGGGTATTGTACTTCTTGAATCAATCTATTAATGATAATTTCGACATTTTCCAACATTTATTGCTTCTTATCCTTATCAAAATAATCAACTAACACTCTTTTTTCTTTATCAAAAATCAACAAATCAAACAAGGCAGTTTGATTTTGTTCATCAAATTTTTTAAACACCACAACCGCAGATACACGATCACGCTCACTATTAATTGAAGGCAATAATATCTTCTTAAATGAATCATTACGTCCTGCTGTGAGCATATTTTGCCCCACCACACGATCAAATTTTTCATGTACTACTAATGTCTTATCGGTATATAGTGTCCATCTCCACTGTAAAATTCGTACTTTTTCTTGTTTACCTTCTTGGGTTTTAATTAATACCCGAGCTAGTTCATCTTTTTTAAGTACAAACACTTTATTTTCTCGCCAAGGAGCACTTTGAAGCCAAACAGAGCAGAAAAAAAATAAAAAAACAAGCTTATACATCATAATTAGGTAGTTCCAAAATTTAAAGGGTGATTATAGCACAATGAGTTTAAAGAGGATTACTAAAACAATGTATCCAAAATCTTATTCTTATAGATCATTTTTTCCACTTTGGCTCGAATAATACGATTTTCTTCTTTGAGTGCTGCATGTTCGCGATTGAGCGTTGAAATCTCACGACTTTTAAAATAGATTTGCGTTTGGATAAAAATTTTTGGAAATACGACCATTAGAACTAAAAATATACCGATAAAAACATTGAGCAAAAATCGTCCACCCATATAATCTTGTGGAGTAATGATTGATTGTGTCTCTTCTAAAATATCAAGCTTATCATTCATGGTGACCTATCTTTGTATCTCAAAAACTCTCAGTTTGGCACTACGGCTTCGAGAGTTTGCCCGCAACTCATCATCCTGAGCGCTTAGTGGTTTTTTGGTCACTATTGTACCAATGGAATGATTTTTACCGCACGTACAACGCATCGCTTCATCCGGACAGATACACTCTTTTGCCCACTGTGTAAATCGCTGTTTTACTATCCTGTCTTCAAGCGAATGAAAGGTAATAATACCTACTCGCAACTGTGCCACATCACTGGTTTCAATCGCATCTAACAAGCGTGTTAGTTCACCTAGTTCATCATTAACTTCGATTCGAATGGCTTGCATCACTAACGTACTTGGGTGTATCTTTTTCCCTTTGGGCATGAGATGAAAAATAGCATTTGAAAGCTCTTTTGCGGATTCAAAAGGGCGTTTTGCGACAATCGTCTGTGCAACAGAACGAGCATTGGTCACTTCACCATATTCGCGCAAAATTCTCTCTAAATCCCCTTGAGAATAGCTGTTTACTACCTCATACGCACTCAAAGAGGATTGCGGGTCCATGCGCATATCCAAACACTCACTCTCATACGAAAACCCACGTTCTCGTACATCTAACTGCAACGACGACACACCTATATCGGCTAAAACACCGCAAATACTCTCTTTTTTTTCATTCAATAGTTCGTGCATAACCCGCGAAAAACGTCCTTGACGTATTTCAATACGATTACCGTAAGACTGCAAGCGTTGTGTCGAAAATTCTATCGCCGTCGCATCTTGGTCGATTCCTATAACACTCCGATGAGTATTAGCCTCTAATAATAGTGACGTATGACCGCCATACCCAAGTGTACAATCAATGATAATACCCTGTTCGCATGGTGCAAAAGCATGCACTACTTCTCGGTACAATACAGGAATATGGGGAGTGGTTTTCAAACAAACACCTTAGGTTTCAATTCCCACCATTATACATCAAGCCAAGTTAAAGCCAAATCAATCACCTCAAACACTCTTCGCAGTTCTTTGGGTGTTATAACATATGGGGGCATTACATAGATCACATTCCCCAGTGGTCGTATCAACACGCCATTACTCAAACAGTGTCGATGGATTTTTACACCAATACGCTCATGTGAAGTTTGTTCAATCAGTTCTATGACTCCAATCATCCCACATTGACGTATCTCTTTGACATACGTCTTCCCAGCAAATCGTTCCAATTCTTCTACCAAAATAGCCGATAAAACTGTATTGTTCTCCAAACAAGCGTTTGTCTCAAAAATATCCAAAGTTGCGTTGGCAGCGGCACATGCAATCGCATTACCCGTATAACTGTGTGAGTGTAAAAAAGAGCGTTTTGGGTCATAATCACAATAAAATGTGTTATAAATTTCCTCCGTTGTCATTACAACTGATAGTGGTAAATATCCGCCCGTAAGACCTTTAGAAAGAATAAGAAAATCAGGAGTGATCCCAGCTTGCTCACACGCGAACATCGTCCCCGTTCGACCAAATCCTGTCATAATTTCATCAGCGATAAAATGGACATTATACTCCTTGCATAATTGTTTGGCATGAGTGAGATAATAGGGATGATACATCTTCATCCCGCCAGCACCTTGTACCAGAGGTTCAACAATAAAAGCTGAAATCTCACTTCCTTGAAGATTCAATATCACTTCAAGAGATTGTAACGCCTCAAGTGCAGCTTCCATACTCTGATTGCATGGAACAGGAGTTTGAATACAGTGGATTAACAATGGGGCATACGTCTCTTTGTACAGTGCCACATCTCCCACCGCTAACGCACCCAATGTCTCACCATGATAGCTGTTGGAGAGTGATAAAAATAATGACTTGGCTTTTCCACTATTTTTATGGGCATGATAGGACATTTTGAGTGCTACTTCGACAGCACTAGAGCCGTTGTCTGCATAAAAACATCGACTCAATCCCTGTGGTGCCAATGCCACCAAACGCTGTGATAAACGGACAATCGGCTCATGGGTAAACCCTGCCAAAATAACATGCTCCAAGTTCTCTAACTGTTCTTTAATCTTAGTATTAATATAAGGATTGGAATGCCCAAATAAATTGACCCACCAACTACTAATAGCATCAATATAACTATTCCCATCAAAGTCTGTAAGATATACACCCTGCCCTGATTGTATAGGTATAATCTCAAACTCTTCATGGTCTTTCATTTGAGTACATGGATGCCATACAACAGACATATCTCGTTTGGAAATCTCACTATTTTTCATTTTACTCCTATTTCAAAAACTTTTGTTTTTGTAGCTTTAGGGGATGCAAGGGACACTTGTCCCTGCCACTAAAACGGATGAATTCGTTTTAGTGCGTAATATTAGTATTTTTACACTCACGAAAACACTAACATCTGTTATAATTAGTCTGTATTCATCGAAGTTTAATGGTAAACGCACTAAAATATCCTAATTTTACACCATAATTTATAGATAAAAGGCGCAAGTTCAATGATTACTTGGATGCAACGACATAAAAAATACCTAATTATTACTATCTGGATCTCTACAATTGCTTTCCTTGGTGCCGGTTTTGTAGGCTGGGGACAATACGATTACGGCGATAAAGCGGGAGCAGTTGCCAAAGTAGGAGAGATCTCTATCACCCAAGAAGAACTCCAAAAAAGTTATACAGGATTATTTAACCAGTACAATCAACTTTTTGGTGGAAAACTAGATGAAAAACAAGCACAAGCGTTTGGACTTCAACGTCAAGCACTCAAAAACCTTATTGATCAAGCTCTTATTCTCAATTTAGCTAAAAAGTACTCACTTCAAATCAGTGATAATGAACTTCTTAAGGCAATAGAATCTCAAGACTCTTTTCATAAGAATGGCACTTTTAATAAAGATACATATGCTCAGTTACTCAAGCAAAATCAGCTCACAATTCAAGCATATGAAAAAGCGATGCGCCGTGAATTACTCATTCAAAAAACACTTTTTCTCTTTAGCCCAACTATAAGCAAACCAGAGCAAACTGCACTAGCTTTTGCATCTGGAGTCTCTGATAGTGTTGAATATAAACTTTTAACCCCTAATGCCATAGCCCTGCAAAATGATCCAATAGGACTTAAAGCCTATTGGGAAAAAAACAAAAAGCAGTACAAAAAACCTTCCAGTTTCGAGGTTTCTATCGCTCACCCTGCTATCGATACAGCATTGGATGATACACTAGCTGAAAAAGAGGCACTTCGACGTTATATTGATTTCAAAAAAGGGGCTCTTGATCCTTCCGTGAATATAGAAAAAATAACCATTAGCACCAATGATCCTCGTTTTGCTCCTGAATTACTCAAAGAAATTTCCACACTCAGCTTGAGCAAACCATTTTTAAAACCTCGCAAAGTCAATGGGAGCTATATCATTATTAAATTGGATAAAGTCATTCCTGCTGCCACCATGACCTTTGAGGAAGCAGCAGCAATTGCAAACATTGGTTATACACAAGAGATGAAAAAAGCCAAACTCCAAGAGTTAGCGCAAGCGTCTTATAAAACGTTTTCCGGTACTGTTAGCGATAGCATTACATTCAATAGCAAAGCTGTTTTGAGTGGTTTATCAACTCAAGAATCGTCTGAGTTTATCGAAAAATTGTTTGCATCCAAACAAAAACAAGGGTTTTTAACGTTGCAAAGCGGAAATGTTATACTTTATAACGTTTTGGCACAAAAATTGCTTCAAGAAGCATCAATAGCGAATGATACAACTACGCTCACGCTAAAAGGAAATTTACTTCATCAAAAGTTACTTAAAACTCTTGAAGCTAAATATCCAGTTAAAATCTATGTAGAGGGGATTTGATTTTGAAACGAACGGTTTTAGCCATCGACATAGGTTCAACAAAAGTTTGTGCTATCATTGCTGAGATTGACAATGATAATGTTGCTCAAATAATCGGTGCAGGAACAGCAAAGGCACAAGGTTTACGCAAAGGAAGTATCACTAATATTGAGCTAGCTTCTAAATCCATCAAAAGCGCTCTCAGTGACGCTAAGCGTGTAGCTGGAACTGATCTTAAAAGCGCTATTGTATCGATTTCAGGAGCTTACACTAAAAGTATCAATTCAAGTGGTATTGTTAATATCCCTGATAAAGAGATCACTCTCAAAGAGATAAACCGTGTTATGCATACTTCTTTATATAACGCTAATATACCCAATGAATTTGAAGTGCTTCACGCATTGCCATATAACTTCAAAGTAGACGACCAAGACTTTATTGAAGATCCTCTAGGAATGAATGCAGCACGCTTGGAAGTTGAAACACATATTATCACTACCGTTAAGAGCAATCTCAACAATCTTAGAAAAGCAGTTAAAGCAGCTGGAGTAGATGTTGAAGCTGTTGTTCTTAGTGGATATGCTTCTGCTATTGCCGTCTTAAATCTCGATGAAAAAGAATTAGGTGCTGCCGTAGTAGATATGGGGGGCAATACAAGTAATATTGTCATCCATTCTGGTCATGCAATTCGTTATAATGATTTTTTAGGGGTTGGTTCTAATCATATTACCAATGACCTTTCTATGGCTTTGCATACGCCGTTACAAACTGCCGATAATGTAAAAATGAACTACGGATCATTGTATACACCAAGCAATGACCTCATAGAACTCCCAGTCATCGGTGATGAAAATGCTACGCATGAAGTCTCACTTGAAGTTGTTCATAATGTTATCTATGCTCGTGTTGAAGAGACCTTGATGATTATTGCTCAATCGATAGAGAAAAGTGGTCTTAAAGAGCACATGGGGGCAGGTGTCGTCCTTACGGGTGGTTTCACAAAAATCGAAGGTTTACGTGAGCTTGCTATTGCAATTTTAGACAATATGCCTGTACGTCTTGCAAAACCTGCAGACATGGGTGGATTATTTGATACCTTGCGTGATCCGTCGTATTCTGGAGCAGTCGGGCTCATCAAATACAGTGCAGGTGGCTATACTCGCTATGAAATTGATGTAAATAAAAAAATGCGCCACTCAGGTGAAGAAGTATTACCTCAAGAGACAGCTAATATTGAAGAAGAGATACCCTATTCTCCTCATGCCTATACACCTACTACTCCACAAAAGAGTCCTCAAGCTTCCCAGAATGCACCAAAAAGTGTTCCAAAAACCGAAGCTAATCCAAAAACTCAGAACAGCAAAATGGGAAGTATTCACAATAATCCCAATCGTAATACACAAGAACCGAACCCAATTTCCAAGTTTTGGAACTGGGCAACACAACTATTTTAATCACACCTAAGGAGCAAACATGGAACCATTTTCAATTAACGAATCTTCAACACTTACAGGGGCACGTATCGTAGCAGTTGGCGTTGGTGGTGGCGGTGGAAATATGATTGGGTATATGCTTAAAGAGCAAATCCCTGGTATTGAACTTATCATCGCTAACACAGATGCACAAGTACTCGAACAAGGATCTGCAGCGATTAAAATCCAACTGGGAGCTAAACTTACCAAAGGATTAGGTGCAGGAATGAAACCTGAAGTTGGTAAAGAGTCTGCACTAGAAAGCCATGAGGATTTACGTCGTGCTCTAGAGGGTGCTGATATCGTTTTTGTTGCCGCTGGTCTTGGTGGTGGAACAGGTACAGGTGCTGCTCCTGTTATTGCTAAAATTGCTAGAGAATTAGGTGCTCTAACTATTGCTGTTGTAACTAAACCGTTTGCTTTTGAGGGGCGTAAGCGTCTCAAGCTTGCACAAGAAGGCCTTGAAGAACTCAAAGCTGAATCTGATTCCATCGTTGTTATCCCCAATGATAAACTCCTCTCTATTATTGATCCAAAAATGGGGATTAAAGAGAGCTTTAAAATTGTAGACAGTGTCCTTGCTCGTGCTGTTAGCGGTACATCAGGTGTGATCTTGGCGAGTGGTGAAGACGATATCAACCTTGACTTTGCAGACCTACAAACTGTTATGTCTCATCGTGGATTGGCACTCATGGGTGTGGGCGAATACAAAGGTGACAATGCAGCCTATGAAGCGATTAAAAATGCTATCGAATCTCCACTATTAGACAATATGTCAATCAATGGTGCTCTTGGAGTATTGGTTCACTTCAACATGCATCCTGAGTTTCCTTTTATGGAAATTAGCTCTGCTATGGAAGTCGTTCAAAAAAGTGTTGATGATAGCGCTGAAGTAATTTTTGGTACTACCACCAACAAAGATTTACCAATTGATTTTATCCGAATTACCCTTGTAGCAACAGGATTTGAGAAAAAAGCAACCCAAGGGATCAATAATGATCACTTCGAGAACAAAGAAATTGCCGCTAAACCTCGTGTAGTAGTTCGCCCAGCTATGGTTGTCAATGGTGACTACAGTGAAGACTACTATGACATTCCAACATTTATGCGTCAACAAAAAGATTAGAACACCATGCAATACACTAAAACGAATCTATCCGTTTTAGTGGCAGGGACAAATATCCCTACAACCCCCTAAAGTTTAATTACATGCTCTCTTTTGAACAACTCATAAAGGCCAAAACGCTCCTCGGCCTAAGTGACAAAGCCACCCTCTTAGAAATCAAAACTCGCTATAAAATGTTAATGAAACAGTGGCACCCCGATAAATATCCTGATGATATCGCAACTGCTCATGCCATGAGCACTCAAATCAATGAAGCCTATGCAACACTTCTTGAATATTGTTCATCATATGAATATAATTTTGATGAAGAATTTTTACAACACCTCACACTCACACCTCAAGAGTGGTGGACAAAAAAGTTTGGAGGAAGATAATCTCTCTTATTTATATCATCTAATGAAATGCTATTGGTCCATGCGAGCTAGCGTGGATAAACTGCTGAACGACTTCATTAGATGAATCTTGAAAAGCTATTTTGTCCCCTGCTTCGACAATCACCCCATCAAATAGCATCGCATAATTATCCCCAGCCTTGAAACTCTCAGCAATATCATGGCTAATCAACACCGATGTCATACCAATCTCATCTCGTAACCTACAAATCATCTGAGTGATAAAGTCACTGGTGACAGGATCAAGCCCTGAGGTTGGTTCATCGTACAAAATTATCTCTGGTTCGAGTGCGAGAGTGCGGGCTAGTCCTACACGTTTGCGCATACCACCACTGAGTTCTTCTGGATAGAGCGATTTCACAACCACCGGATCAAGTCCCACCATAGTCAGTTTTTCATCGATTTTATACTCAAGATCTTTTGGAGTGAGATTTTGATGTTCACGCATTGGGAATGCAACGTTTTCAGCGATATTCATACTGTCAAAAAGGGCACCACTTTGGAATAAAAAGCCGATTTTTTTGCGAATTTCACGTAAAGCACTTTCGTTAATATTATCAATACGTTGATCTCGATAATAAATCTCCCCGCTATCGGGCTTTAACAATCCAACCATATGTTTAATAATAGTTGATTTACCGCCACCCGACACTCCGAAAATAACAGTCGTTTTTCCCTGCTCTATCTCCAAATTTACTCCCCGTAAAATTTGACGCTTTCCAAAGCTTTTGGTAATGTTTTCAAAACGGATCATCGTTTGGTTGCCATGAGATATATTCGACGACTTGCAAGGAGCAGCAAAGCGACCAATAATAACTTGGAATCCAGTTCGCTTGCTTTGTGTAATGTTTCAAACGATTCATCCATTGCCAACTCACCCCGTGCTTGATACTCCAAGATTTTGGGAACATATACTCCACTAAACATCATGAGAGTAAATACAGCCAAAAATGCACTCAATATCGATACACGGTCCAGTTGCATAACAAAATAACGAGAGACTTCATACAACGTAATCACAAACGTCATAAAATAGGCCCAATAGCTAAAACGTAAAAAGATTTCTCCCATGATCTTACCTTCTTCATAACGAGAAAGAATCGGGATACTCAAAAAACTTTCCGAATGAAATACTACTGCTGCAACAACAGCACCCAACACTAAAACCGCACCGGCGGTCATTGTCAACAACATCACATAGATAACATCAATAATAGCTTTTTTATTCACAACTGACCTTTACGATAAAGCCTCGATCATGCGAGGCGTAATCTTGATAAAACTCCAATGATTTTACCGCACTATCTTTAAGATACTCTTGCACATTTTGGCGCTGATCAAATCCAAATTCACACACAAACAATGGTATATGTCGCTCTTGTACTTCATCAAGTAACCTTCTTACAATCTCATCCCCAATCTCACCTCCAAACAGAGCATTTTGCGGTTCATAAGAGAGATTGGACTCCAAGACAACATCATTGGCAATGTATGGGGGATTAGAGACGAGAATATCGATTTTTTCACT
>CAMBHX010000016.1 GCA_945867285.1 Sulfuricurvum sp. IAE1 | reverse complement strand
ATCATAGCTCTTCTTTGTGTGCTACTTTACCGGGCATTGCTTCTTTGTTTGCCAGCAAGTCTTCGATTTGACGTTTGACTTTGTCATAGCGGAATTGCTCTTTGAATCCTTGTATCCGTCCACCAGCAGCGTTGGGATGACCGCCACCGCCTACCCATTCCCCAGAGATATCTGCTACATTGACCTTGTCATGACCACGAAGGCTCAGCGTCCCACGTGAACCCACATCGAGGAAGAAATCATAGTCAGGGTTAGCCACCAAAAAGCCGTTTCCGATGATGGAAGAATTGCCCAGCGCATAACACAAAAATCCTCTCCATCCTTTGTAGTAGACGGTCATGGTGGAGCGTTTTTGGCTCAGATGGTTGACGATGTATTTAGTCGAGAGATTATCGAGTGTATTGTCGCTCTCTTCTTTGAAAAAGGCTTTTTTCATGGAGTGTAATGTCTCGTCAAGGACGATATTGGCATTGTCAGCGTCACGCATCATGGCGGCAGTTTTGAGCATGGTGAGTTTGTATTCTCTGTCCTCACCACTGAAAATCACACGATTAAGTTCTCGTGCATCACTGATTAGACGCATACACACTTTGCCGTATTCAAAATCTTCTACTTCATCTTGGTGCCATAGGTCGACCGCATTGACCACTTTGACAAACTCTTCGAGCCATCCGCCACCTTGCAACCCATAGTTTTCAACTGCATACTCATAGACAATTTTTGTAGCACAACGCTGGGTATCCAGAGTGTACCAATCAAACAGTGCTGCTGTATCTTTGCCACTTCCGTGGTGGTCAAGCAGTGTGATAGTGAGCTCCCATCCAGTGTCGTTGAGTTTGCCCACTTCAGTATTGAGCCATCGTGCTTCATCGGTGGTGAGGTTGAGATCGCTGATGAGAATGGTAGCAGTCTGTTTGGTTTTTTTGATGAGCTCTACGATCTCTTCGAGACGTTCAGTCACTTCTGCACCGTAGTTGGCATTAAAACTTATCATCGTATGGGCAGTTTGTGCCATGACAAGTTGGCAGCTGTAGCCGTCTAGATCGATATGTGAGAGGTGGTAAAAAGTTTTTTGCATACGTTGTGTTTCTTTCATTTGGATTTATTTGTCGAGGGTGATGGAGCCTAGAACTTCAAACTTGGCATTGGAGTCGATTTCAGCATGAGAAAGTACCACAATATCAAGATTGAACCGTTCATAAATCTCTGCCAATGGGCGACGAAGTTTGGGATCTACGATGACGATGATGGGGGAAACTCCACGCTGTAATAGTTCTCCAGCTTTTGTGCTGGTGGCTTGGATGAGAGAGTTGATTTCTCCAACATTGAGATTGAGTTGGCGCATTCCGTCACGGTCACTTGATTTTTCCAATAGTCGTTGCTCGCTCATCGTCTCAAAAGTGAGTAGTTTGATCGCACCATCAGGGCTAGTGTAAAGTTGAGTGATGATTCGAGAGAGTTTGGCACGCACGTGTTCGGTGATTGTATCCACACTTTTGGTATACTCAGCAACATCGGCTATGGTTTCGAGGATGGTTATCATATCTTTGAGCGGGATACGCTCGTGCAACAGGGCTTTGAATACTCTTTGAATCAGTCCAATATTAGCAACTTTGGTGGTGTCATCGATGAGTACGGGGTAGTCGTTTTTGATTTTGTCGATGAGCGATTGTGTCTCTTGGCGTGTGAGCAGTTCTTCAGCGTATTTTTTGACCAATTCAGACATATGTGTGGAGATAACGGTAGCAGGATCCACGACGGTGTAGCCATTGATAATTGCATCTTCTTTGAGCTCGGGTAAAATCCAAAAAGCATCCAGACCAAACGCAGGTTCTTTAGTGGGTTCTCCATCGATAGTATCAATGGCCATGCCACTGTCCATGGCGAGATAACGATCTGGCTGGATGGAGCCATCACCTATCATGACTCCTTTGAGCAAGATTGAGTATTGGGTAGGTTTGAGATGAAGATTGTCACGAATACGCACTTGTGGCATCAAAAATCCAAAATCAAGTGCGATTTTACGGCGCATGCTTCGGATCCGTTCGAGTAAATCGCCCCCTTGGTTGGCGTCGGCAAGCCGAATGAGCTGATAGCCCAGCGTGAGCTCAAGCATTTCGATTTTGAGAATATCTTCGAGGGCTGCCTCTTCTTCTTTGGCAATCTCTTCATTCGATTTACGGGGAGGTCTTGTGGATGCTGTTTCTGTGGGTGATCCAGCAGGCGAAGATTTTACTTCTGTTAGGGCTTTTGTGAGGACAAAATCCCCTTTTTCATATTTGTACAGTGCATATCCAAGCCCTAGAAAAATTAACGCTACAAATCCCATCGACAGTGTCGGTAATCCTGGAGTAAGGGCAAACATCATCATGACGACACCTACTATCATCATCACTTTAGCATTGCCCATGAGCTGTTTGATACTACTTTCAGCAAAATTACCTTCGTCATTAGAAGCCCTAGTGATCATAATACCTGTAGCAGTAGAGATAATTAGAGCAGGGATTTGAGATACTAACCCATCCCCAATGGTGAGAATAGTGTAGGTTTGTGCGCTTTGTGCCATGTCCAAATCAAATTGAAACACCCCGATTAGAAAACCACCGATAATATTGATAAAGGTGATGATAATCCCTGCAATGGCATCCCCTTTGATAAACTTACCAGAACCGTCCATGGCTCCGTAAAAGTTGGCATCTTGGAGAATCTCTGCACGTCTGCGTTTGGCTTCACTCTCATCGATTAGACCACTATTAAGATCGGCATCGATTGCCATTTGTTTTCCGGGCATTGCATCGAGTGTAAAGCGGGCTGCGACTTCAGCGACACGGTTTGACCCCTTGGTGATGACCATAAAATTGATCAAGACAATGATACTAAAGACGATAACTCCAATAACATAATTTCCGCCAACAACAAAATTTCCAAAACTTGTCACGATGTCACTTACCGCTTCTGGCCCTTCATGCCCGTTGCTCAAAATCATACGTGTAGTAGCAATATTAAGCGAGAGTCGAAAGAGTGTTACGATGAGCAAAAGCGTTGGAAATGTTGTTAGATCGGTAGGTCGTGGAATATAAAGAGAAATAAGCAAAATAAGTACGGATAATGAGATAACAATAGCCAAAAAGAAATCGAGCATTCCACTGGGTAGAGGGACGATGATAATAGCCAAAATCGCCATAACAAACACCACAACGCTAAGGTCACGAGATGCGAATATCGCTGACATAACTCCTTGTGCTGTTGGTGCTTTATTTTTTGCTTTTGCCAAGGATTACTCTTCTAGGATAGATTCAAGTGTCAATAGACCTAGAAAATCATCTACTTTACCTTGTAAACGATTGAGAAATGGCCATAAAGAGCAGGTAGTGGCTTTGTTTGCAGGGCAGTCTTCTTTGTTAGGGGAACAGCTAAATACTGCAGGACCTTTGCCTTCGGCAGCTTCCATGACTTCCAGAATGGTGATGTCACGACTATGGCGTGCGAGTTCAAAACCACCATTGACACCTTTGAATGATTTTAAAATACCTTTTCGTGCAAGAGATTGGAGGATTTTTGCCAAAAAACTTCGAGAAATATTGAGTTCTTTAGAGAGGGTGTCAACATCGAGTGGTTTTGGGGCTTTGGCTAAAATAATCAGTGAAAGCAGAGCATATTCACTGGCTTTGGTCATCAACATCGCAATCCTTTATAATGAGGGATATTATAACAAAATCTGCTTAATCGATTGTGTCGTATTTTTTTTGATATCCAAAAAGAGGGTAAACTATTTTATGATGTGCTTAAAGGATTAATAGGAATAAAATATCTATCATATTCTGATTAAATTAACGAAAAAAATCTATCGAGTTTGCATCCTCATCAAGTATGTACATTTTTTGGTTTTTTGGCTATAATTTCGATCCTGCTTGAGCATTCAAGTAAATCCAATTACCCATCAGGAGGCTATTATGGCTTTAGATACGGCTAAAAAAACAGAAATTATCAAAGAGTTTCAGCGCACCGAAGGTGACACTGGTTCAAGCGAAGTGCAAATTGCATTGCTTTCAAAGCGTATCAGTGATTTAACTGAGCACCTTAAAACATTCAAAAAAGATCACTCTTCACGTTTGGGTCTTTTGAAACTTGTTGGTCAGCGTCGTCGTTTGATGCGTTATTTGAAGCGTACAAATCGCCCAAGCTACAATCAGCTTATCGCTACACTTGGTATCCGCGACAATATCTAGTTCTTTCTTTCCCCGATTTTCGGGGATTTCTTTCTTTTCTTTTTAAATTCTGACCCACTCCAATTTTCTTTAAAGTCTAATAAGGCATAATAATCACAAACATTTGGAGAAATTATTATGAAAATTGCTGTACCGGTACTAGATGATACGTTGAAAATGGCTGGAAATACAGGTCATACCCCTTATTTTGCAGTCTATAATCTCAAAGGGGGAATGTTTCGCAGTTTTGAGTTTGAAGAGCTGCGCGCCAATCCAAAAGTAGTAGGTGAAGAAGATCATCATCACAATCATGATGAGCATCATACATGTGATCATGATGAAGGTGATATTGAACATATCAAGGCACATGATACCATGGCAGATGCGATTCATGACTGTGATTATCTTGTAGTGAAAATGGCGTGTAAAAATACGGCCAAAAGTATGACTAATTTAGGTATTAAACTCAAAAAGTATAATGGAACTGAAGCGCAAGCTGGGAAAATTCTTACTGAACTTGCAGCACAGTTTACATAAACAAGAAAGCTTCGGGTTAAAACCCGAAAATTTTCTTTGCCCGCTCTAAATCCTCAACTGTATCAATCCCAAATCCACTGCTTGCAATGTTAACCATTGAGATTTTTTTACCACTGTAAATAGCGCGTAATTGCTCAAGTTTTTCAATATTTTCTAGTGGTGCTTCATTCAGTGCACAAAAATCGTGAAGGGATTTTTTAGTAAATCCATAAATACCAATATGCCCAAAATAGGATGCTTCACCACTTCGGTTAAAGGGAATAGGACTACGAGAAAAATAAATAGCGTTATGTTCTATATCGGTGATGACTTTGACGAGATTGGGGTCGTTAGCTGCTTCAGGGTTTATAGCACTGTAACAGCTTGCCATGATAAAAGGGGCATTTTGATTTTTAAGTACATTAAGACGTTCTATGAGTAGTGTTAGTGCCTCAGTTTCGATAAAAGGTTCATCAGCTTGGACGTTGATGACAATTTCATCATCACCAATATCCAGTAGTTGAGCACACTCGTTGATACGATCGGTTCCGCTGTTGTGGGTAGTAGAGGTGAGACGTGCTTCGACACCGAACCGCGCACAGATATCGAGGATTTTTTCATCATCGCATGCTACGACTACACGGTCGATGGATTCGACTCTCTTTGCTGTACGGATTACCATTGGTAAACCGCCGATATCAGCGAGAACTTTTTGAGGAAAACGGGTGGAAGCGAGACGGGCAGGGATAATAATCATGATTGAACCTAATGGAAGATATAATTATCTAAATAATAACGCAAAGAGTCGTAAATGCTCCTTTATCAAATCGAAAACGGCTATTGTTACAACAGCGATTCGATACTTTTGTATGGATTTATATCACGGTATACTTTGCTGGGCAGGGTGCTGGATATAGGTGCAGGCAGTGGGATTGTTGGGCTTTTGTTGGGGCGGGATTTTCCACATATCACACTTGAAGCAGTTGAAAAACAGCCCCACTATGTTGAATTTGCCCGTCGTAATGCAGCTATTAATAAGATTGAATATAGACTTCATGAGGGTGATGTTGTACAGTTGGGTGGTCACGGGAAGTTTGATTGGATTGTCTCTAATCCCCCTTTTTATCACTCAGGGTCGGCTCGAAGTGACAATGAGATGCTCCATCAAGCTCGTTATAATGTCCATTTACCCATAGAACCCTTTATCCAAAAGATATCCAAATTGCTCAAATCCAATGGTCAAGCGGTGATATGCTACGATGCGAGGCAGTTTAGCCAACTGTGTGTGGCGTGTGAACGTTTTGGATTAAGAGTGTGTGAGATACAATTCGTCCATTCTAAAAGCGATCGTCCTAGTACGCTTGTGATGATCTATTTGAAAAAAAATTCCAAAGCTGCAATGGTGATTTTACCGCCGCTTTTTATGTTTGATAACGACCACTATACCCCTGCGGTGCAGGCTATTTATGATAAAGCAAAGGTGCACAGTATTAAATGTCCGATTTGATGACACAAGAAAGTTTTTGTTATGCATTTAATCCCGGTGCGTGTGCGTCATGCGGTGGAAATTGTTGTACAGGTGAGAGTGGCAATATTTTTGTATCTGTGACTGAAATAACGGCTATCGCAAAACTGTTGGAGATGGAAGAAGGGGAATTCCGTCGCACCCATTTGCGCAAAGAGGGATTTAGGTTTTCACTCAAAGAGAAAAAAGTGAATGGCTCGTATGACTGTGAGTTTTTCAGCCGTTCACAAAATGGGTGTACCATATATCAAGCTAGACCATTGCAGTGCCGTACATTTCCTTTTTGGGATTATTTTCGTCATCGTATAGATGAGTTAAAACAAGAGTGTCCAGGGATAATCGGATGATAAAAATTATATTGTTCTCATTGATAGTGATATTAAGCCTAGAAGGTGCTACAAAAACTAAAAAGGAAGTCTCTGTTGCAGTAAAAAATGTTCCTCTAGTATCTATCGAGCTGGATGAAAATGGATTTATTCTGGCGGCACTGGATGCTCAAGCACGACAAAAAAATGATTTGGCATCAGATTATTATTTGAAGTTGTATGAAAAAACCAATAAAATAGAATACCTTTATAGTGGACTTCGTGCGATTGATTCCTCTAGTAATAGTGCAAAATTTTCACAGCTTATAGCTCAAAGTTTGAAAAATAATCCTGATGATGTAACCTTGAAACGTTTTTCAATTATTGCGCTGCTTAAAAATGGACAGTATGCTCAGGCTTCCCAAGAAGCATTAGTATTAAGTAATAGAACAAAAGCTGCTCCTGACTATACACTTTTAGCAGACACTTATCTAAAAATGTCAAATTATGATGCTGGATTTAGTGCATTAAAAAATGCCTATAAGCTACGATTTGATAATGAGCTTGCAGATAAAATAGGAATTATTCAATATGTACACTTGCATCAGAAAGCGGATGCAGTTTTATTTTTAGAACAGCATATTGGTTCTCATGGAAACAGTAAAATGGTGGGTAGTAGATTGGCTGCTTTTTATGCGGATAGTGGTCAGTATGACAAAGCAGCGCAAATGTTTGAGAGTGTGTATGATTTGACACAAGACCCCATGTCAGCTCAAGAGGCTGTGAAGCTTTATGCATATCAGAATAATATACCCAAACTAAAGCTACTTTTAGAAAAATCAAACATCAATGACCCAGCTTTATTAGAGCTGTATATCAGAGAAAAACAGTTTAATAAAGCATCTGATTTGGCAAAAAAATTGTATAAAAAAGACCAAAATCCTCTTTACTTAGCACAAAGCTCTGTTTTTACCTATGAAGCTGCAAAAAATAAAAATGATCCTAATCTCTTAAGTGAAGTAATAGATGGATTGAAGTGCGCTAATAATGAGTTTGAAAGCCCTTTGTATCTCAATTATTTGGGTTACTTGATGATTGATCATGATATAAATATAATAGAGGGGATGGTCTATGTGAAAAAAGCACTTGATGCTGAACCAAATTCCCCTTTTTATATTGATTCGTTGGCGTGGGGGCACTATAAACTTGGTGAGTGTACTGATGCGCTTCGACTGATAAAGCAAGTTGAATCTATGATCGGAACTAGCGAAGACGAGGTAAGAGATCATCTCAAAGCGATCCAAAAATGTAATATTAAGGAGAAAACAAAATGATTTTAGATGATATCATCAAGAAAACAAAAGAAGACCTAAAAGAGCGTGAAGCGAAGTTTAGTATGGAGTGGTTGGGGCGATCATTGGCATTTAATGCTCGTGCTCCTAGAGATGTTCGGCCCTATTTGACAGCAACAGCTGATGAACCGTATCGTATTATTTCAGAAGTGAAAAAAGCCTCTCCATCCAAGGGGATTATTCGTGAAGATTTTGACCCTGTGGCTATTGCACAAGGGTATGAGCGTGGTGGTGCGAATGCGATTTCGATTTTGACAGAACCCCATTTCTTTCAAGGGCACTTAGATTATTTGGCTGAAATTCGTCGTTATGTAGGGATTCCATTATTGCGCAAAGATTTTATTGTCTCTAAATATCAACTCCTCGAAGCATTGGTTTATGGGGCAGATTTTGTTCTTTTGATTGCCGCAGCTTTGACTAAAGATGAATTAAAAGAACTGCTTAACTATACTCGTCATTTAGGGATGGAGGCACTAGTAGAGATTCATGATAAAGCTGAGCTAACCAAGGCGATTTATGCGGGTGCGGATATTATTGGGATTAATCATAGAAATCTTCAAACGTTTGAGATGAATATGAATTTGTGTTACGATTTAATTCCTCTAATACCTAATGGAAAAGTTATTGTTGCTGAAAGTGGTATCTATGAACATGGTCAATTAGAAGATTTGAGTCGTGCAGGGGTAGATGCATTTTTAGTAGGTGAATCACTAATGCGTCACGAAAATGTAGAAGATGCGCTTAAAAAACTTAAAAATGGATGATTGCACACAATTTAAGCAACCCTTTGGATTAGTTTAGGATATGATTGAGTTAGTCTTATTTTTCACAAGGGGTGCAAATGATCGAACCGATAAGTGCTGAATTACAAAAATTTTATGATATTTTTGAAAGTGTTGATAAATCTAAAGTTCCGGAGTTTAAGGAATTCTTGGAGACTAATGCAGTCAACTTTAACCTCTTTAAAGAGGGGAATTTCATAGAGCGTTCTTTCCCTTTTGATATGATTCCTCGTATTATTCCAAAAGCGGAATTTGATCATTTAGAAGCTGGTATTATTCAACGAGTTAGTGCGCTTAATGCCTTTTTGAATGATATTTATAATGAACAAAAAATTGTGAGGGATGGAGTTGTCCCAAAAGAGTATGTTGATTCTGCAAAAGCATTTTTGCCTGATTTTATGGGGGTAAATCCTCCTAAAAATATTCGTACTCATATTAGTGGTATTGATTTAGTTAAAGATGCCGTGAGCGGCAGTTGGGTTATTCTTGAGGATAACTTGCGTGTTCCAAGTGGGGTGAGTTATCCGCTTACCATCCGTCGAGCATTTCGTCACACGTATCCTGAGTTTTTCGAATCCATGAAAATTTCAAAGATTAAACATTATGGTGATGAGCTCAAAGCAGCAATGGATTACGTCAATACGGGGGGGCTTAATGTTGTCCTTACACCTGGGCGTTATAACTCTGCCTATTACGAACACAGCTATTTAGCAAAAATTACTGGAGCCACTTTGGCTTCAGGTGATGATTTGGTCGTGATAAATGATGAGGTCTTTTTGTGCTCGTATGATGGAGAACGTCTTCGTGTTGGAGCAATTTATCGGCGACTTGATGACGATTTCCTTGATCCAGAAGAGTTTGAACCTGATAGTCTGATCGGAGTAAAAGGGCTTACTAGAGCGTATCGCGCTGGTAATGTCGCTATCATGAATAGTATTGGTAATGGTGTCGCCGATGACAAAGGGATCTACTATTTTGTACCACAGATGGTCAAGTATTATTTGGATGAAGAGCCGATTCTTTCCAATGCACCAACGTATTTACCTTACTACGAAAAAGATCGAAAATACGTTCTTGATAATATTGATAAACTTGTTATCAAAGATGTAGCGGAAGCGGGTGGGTATGGTGTATTATTTGGGAATCGTTTGACACCTGAACAACGTACTGAGATTATTGAAATGATTTTAGCAGAACCACGTCGTTGGATTGCTCAAGAGGTTATCGAGTTTTATGATTTGCCGTGTATGATGGAGGGTGGAATACTCCCGCGTAAAGCTGATTTACGTGCTTATGTGATACATGGTGAAAATATTACCGTGAGTATGGGTGGATTGACGCGTTATGCGATGGAAGAGGGCAATTATTTAGTAAACTCATCTCAAGGTGGTGGATTTAAAGATACGTGGGTGGTAGAATTATGATGATTAATACAATAGCAATTTCGGTCAATACGGCGCAGCGTCTTTATTGGTTCGGGCGTTATGTTCAGCGTGCTGAGACCATGCTCAAAGCGTTGGTCAATAGTTATGATTATATTATTGATCGGGATTTTGAGGATGGACGTATACTCTATACTAAACTAGGTGTTGATATTGAGTATGAAAATGCTCTTGATTTTCTCAAGCAAGGTGTTTATGGAACGTACGGCGGAAGTATTCAAGAAATTATTTCTTGGGCGCGTGAAAATGCGATAGAAACTCGACATCTACTCGATGAGCGTGGTTTTGCTACTCTCAATAAAATTCATAATCAGCTTGTATCGGGACGGAATCATCCGGTAAGTCCTAGTTATCTTGAAGAGATTATTGATGATTGTAGTCTAATACTGGGGATATTTTCAACTGAACTGGATCGTACCCGTGCGTATCAATTAATTCGATTTGGACAACAAATTGAGAGATTTGATTTGATTTTACGACTTTATGGTGAAATCGAAATGGTAACAGCGGATATTGATGTGATTAATAATATTGCACGACAGCTCAATCGTAATTATCGCTCGATTAACGTAACAACGGCAGATATAGGAAAATTTCTGATATTTTTAAACAGTGTTGTTGATCGTGTTATCGTTAAAGAGACTTGTTCAATGCAATCACAAAAAGAATAGGAAGCAATATGGGTATTATCGAAGAAGTTTTTACGATAGAACTTCCAGTAGGTGAGAATTTTCGCATACAGCGATGTCGATACGGTAGTGAGTTTATAGAAGACAAAAAAGCCAAACGCATATCTATTGTGAGCGGTATTCATGGGGATGAGCTTGAAGGGCAGTATGTCTGTTTTTTGTTGGGTGAATGGCTGCGGAACAATACAAATAAAATCCGAGGGATAATTGATATTTATCCTGCTATCAACTCTCTTGGTATTGATAGTATTACTCGTTCAGTTCCATTTTATGATGTGGATCTGAATCGAACCTTTCCAGGAAGTAAAAACGATTTTTTACCTGCTCAAATTGCCAGTGGTGTTGTGGATGTCATGCGTGGGTCAGATTTTGCTATCGATATCCATTCTAGTAATGTTTTTTTACGAGAAATTCCTCAGGTGCGTATTGCAAAATCACAAGAAGAAACATTGGTTCCTCTAGCAAATTTGCTTAATATTGATTTTGTATGGGTGCATGATGCTGTGACAGTTTTAGAGTCGACTTTTGCTCATGCTATGAATACCATTGGGACAAAAACGCTAGTAGTAGAGATGGGTGTTGGAATGCGCTTGGGTTATGCATATGGACACCAACTGCTCAAAGGAATTTTAAATCTTATGGTACATGAGGGAATTTTGGAAATGGAGCCTCCAAAAGAAGTCCGTTTTCCAATTCAATCCCACGTAGGAGAAGTTGCATATCTCAATGCATGTTGTCCTGGGTTATTTGTTCCAGCGATTGAGCATTGTCAAGTTATTGAACAAGGGACTGTAGTAGGTCATATTGTTGATCCTTTAAGTGGTATTAGCAAAGCCGAAGTTATTGCTCCTATTGGAGGGATTTTGTTTACGTTACGTGCATATCCAATCGTATATGAAGGGTCATTATTGGGGCGGATTTTTGGTTCAAATAAGGAGGAAAAGTGAGACGGTTTGATATTGTAACGTTAGAGTCTCCTAATCGTGCTCCACTACGTATAGAAGGGTTTGAGTTTGGCAATAAAGATTCCAAAGGACCAACAGTTGCGATTGTAGGTGCTATGAACGGTGATCATATCAATCAGCTCTTTGTTGCATCAGGATTGGTGGAGTATTTACGCCAAAAAGAGAGCGAGGGTAAAATATTAGGTCGTATTTTGATTATTCCTGCAGTGAATGCCTACGCACTAAATATGGGAGAAAAAAACTGGCCTCTGGATAAAACGGATATCAGTACCATGTTTCCAGGGTATGAGCTAGGAGAAACAACACAGCGCATTGCAGGGCGACTCTTTGAAACTCTTAAAGGATACGATTATGGGATTATCTTAGAAGGTAGGCGTGATCAAGGGATGTGCTTGCCGTATGTCAAGCTCATCGAGAGCGGATATGAAGATATGGAGAGTGTGAAAGACTTGGGACTTGGATTTATCCATTATCGTCCACATGAGCCTACGGAAACTGTTATGCTGCAGTACAATTGGCAGTTGTGGGAAACTAAAGCTTTTTCAATTGTTTTTGGTAAGACAGGAACGATTGACCACAATGCCAGCAGTGAAGTGCATACTGCGATTGTGAGATTTTTATCCAAGCGAAAAATATTAGATTTTGCACTGTTTGAAGGGCGAGTCAGTAATATTATTGATCCGCATAAAATTACGATTGTCAAGGCGTCACGGGCTGGAATTTTTATCTCTAGTATGAGATGTGGCGCTCAAGTACAAAAAGGGAAAGTAATGGGTAAGATTACGGATGCCTTGACGGGTGAAACACTCGAAGAGATACTGTCGCCATGCGAAGGCATTATGACATGTCAATATTCTCATTCACTTATTTTTCAAAACTCTATCGCATTTCGAATTGCATCCGTAGAGCTATGCTGTGAGCTAGTTTAGCTTTATTTTTATTTTATAGTTTTGGAACACTCACGCTGTTATGCGAGAGTATCAGTGTATGTGTTCTTGTGACTAAAACGGATGTGTGTTAAATCAATAGTCTTTTGGCGCATTCGTTGATACGTTTGCCGTCAGCGGTGACTCCAAGGGCCTTGGAGGCAGCTCCCATGATCTTGCCAATATCTTTAATAGAAGTTGCTTTGACGTCAGCTATAATCGATTTAAGAGCCGATTCTAACTCATCATCGGTGAGTTGCTTGGGAAGATAGGTTTCAAAAATAGCCGCTTCACTAGCTTCCTTTTCATATAAATCTTCACGCCCTGCATCACGATATTGAGTCATCGCATCATTACGTTGTTTGACTTGTTTTTGGATGATCTTTATCACATCGTCATCGCTTAATTCTTTGCGCTCATCGACTTCGATTTGTTTAAATGCACTTGCTAGCAGTCGCAGTGCATCACGTAAAGCACTATTTTTTTCTTTCATAGCGGTTTTTATATCATTACTGATTTGCTCTTTGAGTGACATGGGATTCCTTGGAACTATTTTTGCTTATTATAACCAAATAACTTATTGGATGTCTTATGCACCATGTTTTCCCCTTATCATTTTTTGTGGCATCTTTGTTATTGAGCGGATGTACTGCCAAGTTGACTGAACCAGAAATGAGCTTTACACCTCCAAAATATGTTGAAGAAATGCCTGCACGTGAAGAGGAGAGTAATTTTGCTTCACGAGGAAGTTTGTTTGGTCAAGGGGATAATCCATTGTTTTCAGACCATAAAGCAATGCATGTCAATGATATAGTGACTGTTGTGATTTCTGAAAAAGCTACCAGTTCTAACAAAGCAGATAAAGCGCTCAGCGAATCAGATACAGTTGAACTTCAGGGTGGGGCCTTTAGTGGCGTTGGTGCTAATTCAACAGTGACATCGGCAGTTAATAGACTCAATGGAGTTGCCAGTATTGGTTTTAAAGCTGGTTCTTCATCAGATTATGCCGGGTCGGGGTCAACGAGTAAAAATGCGTCATTTACGACTACGGTTTCTGCACGAGTAGTCAAAGTTATTGCTAATGGTAACTACTTTATTGTCGGACGTAGAGAGATTATGGTAGATGACCAAAAGCAAATCATTCAAGTCAGTGGTGTGATACGTCCGTATGATATTAATCAAAATAATGAAATCAATTCAGCTAAAATGTCGGATGCGAAAATATCGTATGTGAATGAAGGGGATGTTGATCGATCTATCAATCAAGGATGGGGAACTAAAATTGTTCAGGCGGTATGGCCGTTTTAACGAATTACTTGCATAGGATCGATGTGGGCATTTCGTTGGGTTACTTGAAACATTAGTTCTCGTCCCACTCGTCCAATTACAGCACCTTGTTTAAGGCGTTGTCCAGCAGTGACAGTGGGAGCAATTTTGTCTAGATGGGCGTAGATCGTATGAAGTCCATTGTCGTGCTCGATAATCACAACATTTTTAAGCATTGCTGTAGGTTTTGCTAAGATTACCTTACCATTGAAAATTGCTTTAACTTTAGCATCAGCATCAGTAGGGCGCAATGAAACAGACTCATTGTGAATGCGAATACCATAGATGGGATCAGTATAAGGACCAAAGCGTTTTGTTAATACATATCCATCCAGTGGAGCGATAGTACGTTCTCCACTATATGCAGCTGTCTTGGAGGGCTGATAGGAAGCGACAGCTTCATGAGTACCTGCTGGTAGTGGTTTTGACCCTGGTTTTGGTACAACTAGTTTAGGTGGAGCTTTTTTTGGCCGCATCTCTTCACGTTTGATAATATTGAGACTAGCTAAAGTATTTTGAAGGGATTTTTGTTGATTCAAAATACGCCCTAAAGAGCGCTTATACTCATTTTTTTCTTTTTCCAAAAGAGCAATAGCCTTTTCGTTTTCTTGTTTAGTAGCTAATACATTTTGTTTTTGCTGATCAATGACTGCAATGGATTTCTTTAATGCAGTTGTTTGACCTGAAAGGGTCGCTATTTTGGCAATATTTTCGGTGAAAATAAAATTAAGCTCTTTGATTTCAGAATTGATTTGTTTAAGGTGGAGCTTGAGGGCCTCTTCGGTGATGATAGCATTGGCATCACGAGCACGGTCATCTGTAATTAATAAAGACAATGAAGTATTACGGGCTATGGCAAAAACAAGGCGCTGCTCAATCTCATTTTGAGTTTTAATCAGTCTGTCTTGCTGCGCTTGTAAGCCACTGAGATTGAGTTTATTGGATTGATAGACGCTTTCTTTGGAATGAAGTTCGTTGGTCAAAGTATTGATACGCTGCTGCTGAACACTAACGGCAACTTTTTGTTGAAGGATTTTACCTGCTGTTGCTTCAAGTTTGGCATTGAGTGTTGAGTAGGTTTGTTTGGTTTCATTGAGTTTTGAAGCGGCTGTCTTGATTTTTTCGTCTGTTTTACTAGCATAGGAAGGCGATAGTAACAGTGTAGCTAGCGCCAATACGCCCAAGGTAAAATTCATTTCTACTCTTCTTCGGTTTGAAATAATACGATAGTAAACGTAAGGGCAATAGAAATACCAAGAGCAATACCAAGAGAACGCAATGCGTCATTGGCAAAATGGAATAATTCAACAGTAATTCCAATTGTTTTGAGTTGAGTTACTAAAAATCCATAATAATCGATGAGAAAAAAGGTTAAACATAAAATGAGTGTTGCGATGATGGCATCAACAATTGCAAGACGAAATAATACTGCAGATCGAAGCCATACTGGTGCTCCAAACAGTGCCATTATGCTCATCCGTTGTGCATGCTGAAATTGCCATAAGCGCATCTCTTTGAGGATTAGCATGGAGGTAACTGTTGCGATGGCTATGGAAAAAATTTGAACGACATCTTTAAAAAGCATCATGAGTTTATAAACAGTATCATGTGTTTGTGAAAACCCCTCGACACGTTCAACAGCAGAATTTTTTTCGAGTTTCTTTTGTAGACTTTTAATCTCTTTAGGAGTGGGAAAACGATTAAGGTAGAGACGATAAAACTTTGGTAACGTAAGTTTTAAAAGTTCGAGATTTTTGGGACTCATTTCCCCTTTGAGACGTTCTAAAACTGCAGAGGTGCTGATGGGTTCACTACGAGCTATCATTGAACTCATGGTCTTGATTTCAGAATCAGTGAATGCTTTATTAGTGACAACAATAACAGAGTAGTCATCTTTGAGATGTGATTCGTATGCTGCAATGGTTCGGTCTATTGAAACATAGATTTGCACTGATGCTAATACGGTAAAAAGAGCAATAATAAGTGATATATGATTTTTAAGCGATTTCATTGATATTTCCATACTCAATATGATAATGACGATAAGGAACTTTGATTTCATCAGGAATATGATGTGTCACGACAACTATGGTTGTTTTGAGTTGTGTGTTAGCACCCTCTAGTAATCCCCAAATAACTGAAGAGGAATACTCGTCCAAGTTTCCTGTGGGCTCATCGGCTAGAATCAAGATGGGATTGTGCGCCAATGCACGCGCCATAGCAACACGCTGTTGTTCGCCTCCGCTAAGTTCAGGTGGATATTTTCCTGCTTGATGGCTGAGTTTAACATGACCTAAAAGCTTTTTTACCTGTTCACCGCCAACATCACCTGTGTAGCCAGAGATAATAAGCGGGAGCATGACATTTTTTTCAATGGTCCATTCTTTGATTAGCTTATAGTCTTGAAAGACAATTCCTAAATGACGGCGTAAAAAGTTGAGTTTTGAGGTGCCGATACGATTCATTTTGATACCGCCAACACTTAAGTTACCTTGACGAGGTTCAATAGCACCATAAAATGATTTGAGAAGAGTTGATTTTCCACTCCCACTAGCTCCGGTGATAAAAACAAAATCACCTGCTGTGATTGCAAAACTGGCTTTTGAGATAATTGTTTCAAAATCTTTGTATGCAAGAGTTAGGTTATCAGCTACGATCACATTATCCATGGAGTAACTCGTTTAGCAGAGTGTGTGCGGACAAGTTGGCACTTGAACGAACGGGTAGGGTTGGAAAATAGTGTCCCACACCGTTTTTAACGATAAGATAGAGATGTTCGGGACGGTCAAAACTCCCCATTGCAAGTCGAATCATCCAGCCACCTCCGTCTATATCAAAGCTAGCTTCAGTGTTGAGGAATCCCCAATCACGTCGGTGCGTTTGACGTTCAATTTTCGGAAGTATAGCATCACTAATATTAGAGTTGGTGAAAACAAACTCACCTTCGAGTTTTTTTTCTTCGCTTGCTTCATGATTGATGAGCGTCACATCGTAGATGTTTTTCTCCATTTTCTTCCAGCGATCTTCATATTTGCTCACGATAGCGATTTCTTGATTCTTACGCACTTCAAAATCAACTTTAATCGGATGAGAATAGGTTTCAAGTGCAAATCGGTAGTAGTTCTCACTGTCAGTACGCAGCTCAAGTCGACCCCCTACACCTAAGGCTCGAATAGCTTCATTGACAAATGCATCACCAATAACACGTCGATGCGGCTTTTTGTCCCATGGGACGGGGAAGTGGACGTAAATTAGTGACAAAATGTTAGAGGGGACAAATTCTAAAAACAATCGTGCGTCATAGTCCAAAACCATTAAATTGGTAAGATTTTGAATGGTGATTTGCTTGAGGGCTTGTTCAATAGAAGGTTTATGAATTTCTAGCCCGATAAAAAGGACATCCGGATTGTTAGCTGCCTGATGGAGTAGATGGCGAGCGGATCCAAAACCTACTTCGAGACGTATCTCTCGATTAAGTGGAAAATTGTCAACAAAGAAATCGACGGACTTGAGTGCATCATGAGTCTTTAGATGGGCATTTTCACCTGCAGTATCAACATTGGAATCTACAATAGTACAGCCAGAAGCATTGGCATATGCTAACAGTGCGTGTTTGACTAAAAAGTTAGGACTTGGACGGGTGATCTTGTCGCTTTTAAGAAGGTTTTTATCACCACTTTTTTTGTGTAAGAGAAAAAAATCACGGTTTTTATACCGCGTTGCAATAAGTGATTCTTTGCCATCACCCCGAGACGTGGCGATAAAATCAAAAGATACATCCCCAGCAGATACGGGGACAATAATGGGATTAAATGAATTAATATGAAGATGTGGCATAGATTATTTGGTCTCGTGCATCAATTCGATTCCCTGTGTTGGGAGAGACCTGACTCCGTCTTTATCGACCCCGATTACTTGGTAGATATAGCCGACATTAGGCTGGACACTAGTATCGTTGAAGCTTGTCTCTTTAATATTGTTGATCTCAATAGACTCTCGACCAATCCAACTCGTTTTGGTAGTTTTGATGACAGTATAGCTCGCGATACGATCATCATTTTTGCTCCATTGTAAGTTCGCACCTGCTGCACTAATTTTGCCATCGTATGCTACAGGTGTTCGAGGTTTTGCCAAGCTTGAGCCTTGAGTGACAATGGATCCCATTGGGCTTTCGAGTCCATCTTTATCGACTGCTGTAATTTTGTAATAAAAGGATTCCCCATCTTCTTTGGTGGTATCGGTAAAACTCGCATCAATTAGTTTGATATGATAATCATAGCTTCCGTTTGAGCTTGAGGATCGATAGATATTATAGTGACTAAATTCTTCTACGACAGTTGGATCCCATTTGAGTGCTATTGCTTTGGGGAGATGGGTGGTGGCTGTGATGCCTTGAACTTCTTTTGGGAGAGGTTTTGTAGAAACTTTGGTAGTTTCGCTAGGTTCGGTAATGAGTTTATCAAAGGTTATAGCACGTATACGGTAATAGTAGACTTGACCATCTTTGAGATCACGGTCGATATATTCTGCATTGAGTCGTCCCTCGATGCTTTTAAGTTCACTCCATTTTTGATCATTGACGTTGAGTCTATCGATGATATATCCACTAATACGTGTATTTGGATGTGGACGCCAGAGAAGTTTGGCACTACGAGGCATATTACCAATTGACTGAAAAAAGCTCACAGGAGCAATCATGGGTAAAGTGGATGCTTCTATTGGCTCACTGGCATTGGACTCTAAAAATTCTTTGCTGACTGAAGTAAAACGATAGTGGTACAATGTGTTTGGGGTTAACTTTTCGTCAACATAGTGAGTAGCAAATCGATCGTTAATAGTTGCAATACGTGTAAGGGTTTGATTATTGTCAACCGGATCAGAACGGTAAACGTGGTAACCAGCAATATTAGGGTCAGTAATAGATTTCCACTCAAAAGCAATCGTATTTATATCCGAAAGTGATCCATTGAGTAATGGCACAGGAAGCTTTGGGTCAATTATTATTTGTGGCGAAGGGGTTGGTTGTGGAGTACAACCCGTAAACAGACTAAGCGCTAAAGAGAGACTCAAGCTGTAGGCTAGAGAATGTTTCATGATATTCCTTTGATTCAAAATGTTTTTCACAATAATTTTCCATAACAGCATCCATGGGTGCTTGAAATGTGAGAGGATCTTTTGTTGTTGGATGGATCAAATAAAGCCTATAGGCATGGAGCAAAATATGTTCCACTTTGCTATCTTTTTGATGCGCTCCATAGAGATGATCGCCCAAGATATGACGGCTTAGAGATTCCAAATGAACACGGATTTGATGGGTTCTTCCTGTAAACAATTTGCAGACAATAAGTTCGCTTGTTTCATCTTTGGAGGTTAATAATTTTCGAAACATTGTTTTGGCACTTTTACCCAATGGAATAATTCCCATTTTGAGACGATTTTGGCTACTTCGTCCTATGGGTTTATCGACGGTAGTTTCGAGTTCTTTTAGGGGAGGGGTGATCACTGCTAGGTAATAACGTCCCATGGTTTTGTCTTGAAGTTGGAGAGACAGTGCCTCGTGAGCCTCATTGTTTTTGGCAACAACCATGACTCCGCTTGTCCCACGGTCGAGTCTGTGAACAATTCCGTGACGTTCTTCACCGCTCAATGTAGAGAGTGCAATCCCACGTATTTTGAGCCAATCGACAAGAGTTGGCTCTTTGACACTGGGTGCTGGGTGAACGGTAAGACCGCTTGGTTTGTTGATGACCATAATGTCATCATCTTCAAATAGTACCTCGACATCAAAATCTATTGTCTGCGCTGGAGTTGATTTTGGTTGGGGAAATGTAATCCATATTATTTGATCAGCTTTTAGCTTTAGTCCTGCTTTTGATGTGGCTTTACCATCAACCGTGATCGCATTTTGCTCGATCAACTGGACGATTTGATTGCGGGTCTGTTCAAGTTTTTGGCTTAGAAAAACATCAAGACGAATGGCTTCATCGACGATAAAGCTCGTATTTGGACGTTGCATTGATCTCCTTTGTGGAATAAAAGTTGTTATGCTACAATAAGAACATAATTTTAAAATAATGGATATTTTTGTTTAATATTGACAGACGAATTCTAGCACACTTTGACTATTTAACGGTTATCTTGCTATTGCCTATTGTTTTGTTGTCGGGTTGGTTGATTTATGAAATCCATCCTACTCTTGGGCAAAAACACACCACTTATATGTTAATTGGTGTTGCAACTTTTATGACTCTCTTTGCATTACCCATTCGAAAGTTATTTTGGATGATTCCTATTTTTTATTGGGGAAGTATTTTACTGCTAATTGCTGTTGAGTTTGTTGGTCATGCTAGACTGGGGGCAAAGAGGTGGATTGAGATACCATTTATTCATTTTACACTCCAACCCTCAGAACTGCTTAAGCCTGCTTTTGTACTTATGTTAGCATATTTAATTAGTCGAAATCCTCCGCCACATGAAGGGTATGGATTTAAAGCGTTTATGAAACTTTCATTTTTTATTCTTTTGCCCTTTTTTCTGATTGCTAAAGAGCCTGATTTAGGAACTGCTACTGTATTGGCGCTTTTGGGATTTGGGATTTTATTTATCGTTGGAGTTCACTGGAAAATATGGATAGGACTTGGTGTGGCTTTTGTTATTTCATTACCGCTTATTTATACTAATTTGCACGATTATCAAAAGCAGCGTCTGTATGACTTTGTTGGAGAAAAACCCAGTTATCACGTCGAACAGTCAATTATTGCTATAGGTTCAGGGGGATTTTTTGGTAAACCAAAAGAAGAGGCGACACAAACGCAGATGAAATTCCTACCTATCGCATCGAGTGATTTTATTTTTGCTTATGTTGTTGAGCGTTTTGGATTTTTAGGGGCATTTTTTCTCATATCCTTGTATGCTGCATTGATTATACATTTACTTATACTCTCTTCATGGGCAAATGATTATTATATCAAGGTGGTCACTGGCGGACTGTCACTGCTAGTATTTATCTACATGAGTGTTAATATTGCTATGACGATGGGATTGGCTCCCGTGGTAGGTGTTCCTCTACCGATGTTTAGCTATGGGGGGAGCAGTTTCGTCAATTTTATGGTGCTGTTTGCCGTCATGGAAAACCTAATTGCTTACAGATTTCGTTATATGTACGATAACGTTGGTAAAAAAAGCTTCGTCTAATCTAAGAACGTTTATAATTGCGCTCCACAAACGGGTCAATAGTTCAGTGGTTAGAGCCCTCCGCTCATAACGGAGTTGTCGTAGGTTCAAGTCCTACTTGACCCACCATCTTCAAAACACTGCAATTATCAAACATCTTACAAAAATCATAAAAGTATCTATTAATGCTTATTGTCGTCCCTGTTATTGCATCGTTTCATAAAGCTGCGCA
>CAMBHX010000015.1 GCA_945867285.1 Sulfuricurvum sp. IAE1 | reverse complement strand
CCACCCATAATAATCAACGCATTAGAAAGTACCATTTTATCAGCTAAAAACCCTTCAACATCTTTGAGTTTTATTGCTTCAATTGACTCTTTTGTCCCAATATTAGGAGTCGCAATAGGGGTTCCCTCAAATAAAATCGCTTTAAGTTCATCACTGGCTACCGTATCAAAATCAGACTCTTTTCTGGCAATATCACTAAAGGTGCGTGTTTTGACTTTTTCCAGCGTCTCTTTGGTAAGGTTTGGTTTTTGAATCAAATCCGACATCAACGACAAACCGCCATCAAACTCATCACGCAAACTGCCAATCTCCATGACAAACGTTTCAGACCCTGCATTGGTACTGAGCTGTATCGCTTTGGATTCCAACGCATCTGCAAACCCTACAGAACCTAGTTTTTTTGTCCCCTCATTCATCATCTTGGCGCTCAATCGAGCCAATCCGAAGTTTTTCCCCTCATCAATGCTTCCAGAACCTGTAAAAATCACCTGCATCGACACAATAGGAAGTCGTTTGTCTTGCTCATAAATAAAGGGGACTTTTACCCCTTTGACCTCGATAGTTTCCAATGTGCTTGCCATAAGTGTGTGCCCCATAAATAATAAAATCAAAAAAAGTTTCTCAAAAGTGCGGTTTACTGCGCGTGGGCACTCTGCCAAAGAGAACCCAGTGTTAACATGAGAAGCTTCTTCAATGTGAGCAACCTCACATTGATAGCTTCGGAACCAAAACTCTGACGACAACCCAAGAGGGGCTTTGCTCCTTTGGCGTATAAAAAATAAAACTTTCAAAATGTTTCCAGAACCTCATACGCTGTGTTACGAATAGCAGGAGTTTCTCCGATGTCACGAATGAGGCGTACCATCTCCTCTTTTGCCATACGAAACCCAGCGCCTGCACTTCGTACGACGTTCTCTTCCATCATCGTTGAGCCCAAATCATTAGCTCCATACAATAACGCCATTTGACCAATATAGGGTCCTTGTGTCACCCACGAGCTTTGGATATTGGGGAAGTTATCCAAAAAGAGACGAGAAACCGCCAAAAGACGCAAATAGCGGTTGGAGGATTGTTTCTCTATTTCAGGGTGTTCTTCCATCAATTGAGTATTTTGCCCTTGAAAACTCCACATAATAAATGCTCTAAATCCGTGCGTCTCGTCTTGTAAATCTCGAATCATATTCCAATGTTCAATGATCTCTTCATCGGTCTCAACAGTACCATACATCATGGTAGCTGTTGACATAATCCCAAGTTTATGCGCTTCACGGTGAACGTGCAGCCATACCTCACTGTCGATTTTTTTGGGGGCGATGATGTCACGAACGCGGTCACTGAGTATCTCAGCACCTGCTCCTGGAATCGAGGCTAGCCCTTTGGCATGGAGGCGTGACAAGCACTCTTGGATAGAAATATGAGAAACCTTTGCGATATAATCCAACTCAATCGACGAAAATCCATGAATCGTAATCGTAGGATATTTGGTATGAATATGCTCTACTAAATCTTCGTACCATTCGATCTTGAGCTTGGGATGAACACCTCCTTGGAACAAAATTTGTGTCCCGCCAATCTCTAAAAGTTCATCGATTTTTTGGTCAATCTCCTCAAACGTCAAGACATACGCTTCGTCCGATTTTGGGCTACGATAAAAAGCACAAAATTTACAATCAACCCAACAGACGTTAGTATAATTGATGTTTCGATCGACCACAAATGTTGTAATCCCATCGGGATGAAGCTCACGTTTGCGCTGAGTAGCCATTTTACCCAACTCTATAAGATCACCATTACGGATAAGATCAAGTGCTTGCTCTTTGGTTAAACGCATTGTTTAGACTTTATCTTTTGAAATAGCATCCAAAACGCCATTGATAAATTTCGGTGACTGCTCGCTTCCAAAAGCCTTTGCCACTTCGATAGCTTCGTTAATAATCACCGCCGTATCGAGTTCACCAAACATAATTTCGTAGGCTCCTAAACGCAATGTTGCCCGCTCGATACTGCCCAAACGATCAAAGTCCCAATCTTTGAGATGTTTTACTACTGCTTCATCAATGAGTACAAGATGATCAACAACACCACGAAACAAGTCCATAGCAAAATCACGCTGTTTGTTTCGGATTTTTTTCTCTTCCATAATCTCATCACTAAAATCAGCAATACTTTGGTTACCCAAATCATACGCATATAACAAACTTACTACCGCCATGCGGGCTTGATGTCGTGTTGCCATTAATTATTACCTATTGCTTCATAAAGATCTAGCATTTCGATCACAACTGTCATCGCTTCAAATCCTTTGTTACCTGCTTTTGTCCCTGCACGCTCAATAGCTTGTTCGATGGTATCTGTCGTCAATAATCCAAATGATACAGGTTTTTGATGCTTCAAACTCATCGTTGCGATTCCCTTGGTAGCCTCAGCAGAAACATAGTCAAAATGAGGTGTTGATCCACGAATAACGGCACCCAATGCACACACAGCATCGTATTTTCCAGTGCTTAAAAGCTGATCGATAACCATCGGAAGCTCGTATGCCCCAGGAGCTAAAACATGTGTCAAATCAGCATCATTGCCACCGTGACGTGAAAAAGCATCTTTTGCCCCCTCGACGAGTCTGTCAACAATAAAATGGTTCCAACGTGTGCTGAGTATTGCTATTTTTTTTCCGCCTTTGAGGCTTAATTTTCCTTCGATAAGTTGCATTATATTTCCTTTATGGGTTTATTTTTTTACTATTTTAACGCCAACGGAACACGTCCTGTTTTGGCTACGTTAACACTAGGTTTACTTTGGCAGTAAGCCCAGCGCACTTATGCGCTATTTTATCGCATCTAGCTGCAATAATTTTTCACTCAATTCTTCTAACTGTTCTAATTTTAGCATATTTGGTCCATCACTGAGTGCGCAAATGGGATCAAAATGGGTCTCAAAGAAAAATCCATCCACTCCAACAGCAGCAGCTGCACGAGCAAGATGAGGGACCATCGAGCTATCACCACCAGTTTTTCCCGTGCCCGTTCCAGGCATTTGCACCGAATGAGTTGCATCAAAAATCACCGGAGCGTATTGGCGCATAATCGGAAGTGAACGCATATCCACCACTAGATTACCATATCCAAAACTGCTACCACGCTCACACAATAACACACCATGCTTTTTTGATGCTTCGTATGTCACTTCATCACATCCACGAGTTTTGAGCACTTTTGCTACCGAAAAACGCATATCTGCGGGAGTCATAAACTGCCCTTTTTTGATGTTCACAATTTTGTCTGTCTTGGCAGCGGCAACAAGTAAGTCAGTCTGGCGACACAAAAAGGCCGGGATTTGAATCATATCAATCACCTGGGTAGCAATAGGAACCTGATAGCTCTCATGGACATCGGTAACGATTTTATATCCAAAATCCTCTTTGACTTTTTGTAAAATCCTCAAACCTTCTTCTAGACCAGGCCCTCGATAACTCTCCAACGACGTACGGTTGGCCTTGTCAAAACTGGATTTGAAATAAAAATCAAATCGTGGGTCATTATGATAACGCTCTAGGCTTTTGGCAATTCTAAAAATCGACTCTTCGCTCTCAATAACACATGGACCTGCGAGAAGTATCATAAGCAAACTCCCTCATATTGTATCTTTGAAGGACATTATACCGCTATTGGCTTGCTACTTACTGATAGTGTGCACTTAAAGCTACGAAAAATATTTTTTTTGAAAAGAACAGATGCTTTTAGGTTTTGGTAATTTTTCGACCCCTTTGACACATTGCAAATGAAGTATATAGCGGTAGGTACGCATAATTATTGTTTTAATAATGTGCCCTGCAAGACCACTAACTTTTATCCAGCCAAACAGTGAAATAGCCGCATAATTACCGCCAAGTGCCACCATCATTCCCTGCATGTTAATATTCGATGGGCGCATTGCTCGATTTTGGATCAGAAGTACAATATTATTGGCTGCATGTACACCACTTTGTTCGGCACTTTGTGCTGTAGAGGGTAAAATCACATCGTCCGTATCACTCAACTGTGCAATATCACCCGCTGCAAAAACACACTCACGAAAGGAAACACGACAATATTTGTCGACAATGATTTGAGATTTGGAATTTTTCGTCACATCTAAATCAGCCGTGAGTGTCGAAGCGATAATACCTCCCGTAAAAATCATAAAATCAAAACACAAAGCCTCTTTTTCATTCAATATCAACGTATGTTCTTCAACAGAAGTAATACGGGAATGATTAACAATTTTCACCCCTAAAGTCATCAATCTTCGAGTTGCTTTGGTGATTAAATAGTTTTCCATCCCTTCCAAAACGGTTTCATGGGGAATGATGATAAAAATATGAATATTGTCACAGGTAAGAGTATTGTCACGATGGAATACACGAATATAATGGGCCATTTCAGCCGCAATTTCAACACCGCTTAAGCCCCCGCCCCCAACAACGATATTAAAAGGTTCACTGCACCAACCACCCTCGCTCTCCATACGTTTGTAGAGACGTTGCTCAAATTGTTGCTTGAAATTTAACGCCCCTGATAACGTTTTAACACCGTGTGAATGTTCTCGTAACCCCTGCACGTGAGCATTAAAAGCGGTCCGGCTGCCTGTGCACAAAATAGCATAATCGTAGGTGTGGCACGTCAACTCACCACTGATGCATTTAGCGTCAAAATCAATGCCACGTATAGTATCTTTGATAAAACTCACATGGTCGCCATAGCTTAGACATAATGCCACTAAATCAATCATCACACGCGTCATAGAACATTCATTGGCAATAAGCTCGTACGCTTCGGTTTGGAGATAATGATAGGGGTGCTGATCAACGAGTAGAACATCACAAAGATTAGATAATGCCAATACCTTGAGCGCTTTGACTCCAGCATAACCACCACCGACAATCACAACACGTGGACGCACAGACTACTCCTTAGCTTGGCCAAAGATGTATTATATCATTCTTTTAAATTTTTTTTCACAATGCTTGACGAACATACGACGGCTGAGCTAAATGCCCATTGAAAATTATAGCCGCCCAACTCTCCTGTCACATCCACCGTTTCACCTATAAAATAGAGATTGGGAACGCTGATGGACTCCATGGTAGCCTTATCTATCTCGTCTGCACTAACGCCACCCCGACACACTTCAGCTTTAGACATCCCAAACGTTCCTGAGGGTGCCATGGTATAATTTTGCAGTCGTTGAAGCATCAAACGTTGCGTCTCATCGAGTTTATTGCACGGTTTATCTTCCAACCCTATTGAGTCTAAAAATGCTGCTACAAATCGCTTGGGAAGAAGAAGCGCAGAGCTTAACAGTTTTTTCTCAACATAGAGACTTTTGAGGTCAAAATCAGGGAGAAAATCAATCTCTATCTCTCCACGATGCCAATATAATGATGCTGATAACACAACAGGACCACTAATCCCCTTGTGAGCAAACAACAAATCTTCATCAAGAATTTTATCCCCCACAGTTATGCGAGCAGGAAAACTAATACCACTGAGCTCTTTCATCCAAAACTGTGGTGGCTGCAGCGTCAATCCAACCAATGCCGGTAAAAAAGAAGAAGTTTTGAGTCCAAACTCTGACGCGATTCTAAGTCCAATATCACTGGCACCAAGTTCTTTGTAACTTGCGCCACCCGTAGCTACTACAACGATAGAAGCAGAAAACTTTCCCTTATTCGTTGTCACGATAAATCCGTTGGGCTTTTGAACACTTTGAAGCGTGTGACCTAAAAGCATCTCACATCCTTGAGCTTTCCCCAACAAAATCGAAATCACTTCATCACTGCTTTTAGGACAAAAATAATACCGTTCTTTACGGATGACGGGGCGTAATCCACCCTCATGAAAATAACTCAACAATGCTTCTTTAGGAAAAACTTTCAGCGCATTCGATACCAATGCTGCATTTCCCAAAAAATGAGTTTCATCCACATTAACATTGGTGAGATTACATTTGCCTCCACCGCTGGCTTTTAGTTTGAGGGCAGGACGAGAGTTTCCTTCTATAATCGCTACACTGAGATTACACTTTTGGCGCAATTGTGCCGCACACATCAGACCCGATGCACCAGCACCCAAAATAATGACATCGTAATGTTTCATTTATCGTTTTATGAGTCGTAATGCCATCGCCGTAGCTAAAAGAGATATGGCAATAATGTGTTCTAAATGGAGTATTTTATAGCCTAGCAAGAGGTGAATCATCACCGCCACGATACCCAAATAAAGTAGTTTATAACTGGCTTTTACCAATGGTGAGAGAGCCAAAATCAATAATGCTGCTACACCAAAACTCAAAAAGAGATGGTTTACCATCGCATTACCAAGACTCTGGAGACTCCAATGATGGGCCAATGCGAAAAACAACAGATGCACAATCGCATACCCAACCGCAAAACCACCCAACAGTTTTTTGAACTCTCGTAAATCAAAACGTAAAAAAACATATGCAGGACTAATCCAAAAAGCAATAATAAGTAGCCAAAGTGCACTGCGCCCCATCACTACACTCAAGGCATACCAAAGATGCACTGGATGAGGAACGCTTAAACTAAAGGCATTCTCGCACCATGCAACACAATTGTCAAACCACCCAAATCCCATAGAGTGCATAGTTATCGTCCCAACGATAAAAGCAGGAATCAAAGCTAAAAGAATGATTAAATATTTCATGCGCACAGTTTAGCCAAAAGCAACTTTAGCTATAATAACACCACTATAACAACAAACCATCAAGGTCAAAAATGTCCAATAAACTCCATATCGTTTCACTAGGCTGTACCAAAAATCTCGTCGATACTGAGGTGATGCTAGGACGATTGCAAAACTACACCATGACCGACGATAGCACCGACGCCGATGTCATCATCGTCAATACGTGTGGATTTATCGATGCTGCCAAAAAAGAGTCACTCGATACCGTCTTAGGTCTCCATGCAGGGCGTAAAAAAGAGTCCGTTTTGGTGATGGCAGGATGTTTGAGTGAGCGGTACCAAGAAGACCTCTCCAAAGAACTCACCGAGGTGGACATTTTCACCGGTGTGGGTGATTATGACAAAATTGATGAATTACTCGCCGCAAAACAAAGCCGTTTTAGCCCCGAAGTCTACCTCATCGATGGAGCTGAACGTGTTGTCACGGGTTCGACCTATCACGCCTATATCAAACTTTCCGAGGGGTGTAACCAAGCGTGCAGTTTTTGTGCCATCCCGTCGTTCAAAGGTAAGTTAAATTCCCGTAACCTTGACAGTATAGCTACTGAAGTCGAAAAATTGGTAGCACGCGGATATTATGATTTTAGTTTTGTCTCACAAGATTCCAGTTCCTATTTACGTGACCAAAACATCACCGATGGACTAGCCCTTCTCATCCAACGTATCGAACTCATTTCAGGGGTAAAAAGTGCTCGAATCTTGTACCTCTACCCCTCTACAACCTCTCTCAAGCTCATCAAAGCCATTGGTGATTCCACCGTATTTCATAACTATTTTGATATGCCCATCCAGCATATCAATGACGATATGTTACGGATTATGAAACGAGGATTTGGTCGTGAAAAAACCCTTGAGCTGCTCAGCGCTATGAAAGCGTTACCAAATGCCTTTATCCGTACGAGTTTCATCGTGGGACACCCCGGTGAAACCGAAGCTATGTTCGACGAAATGGTCGAGTTTGCAAACAACTTTGGATTTGACCGCCTCAATGTCTTTAGTTATTCGGACGAAGAGGGGACAAGCGCCTATATAATGAGCGAGAAAATCCCCGCCAAGATCATCAATGCTCGTGCCAAAAAACTAGGAAAAATTGCCTCTGATGTTGAACTCAAAAGTCTCAACAAACTCCTCAATACAGAGATTTCACTGATCATTGATGGAGAGAGTGATGAACACGAATTTTTGCTTAGCGCTCGAGCCCTTAACTGGACCCCTGAGGTAGACGGTGAAATCTACGTCAACGACCGTGAAATCGACGAAGAGTTGACATATGGGAAAATATATCGTGCTCGTATCACCGAAATTTCAGGGACAAAACTACTAGCGACTGTTGTTGGTGATGCATAACTTACTGCATCTTGATCTCCTAAAAAACGGTAAATCATTACTCGCCTATTCTGGCGGGGTAGACTCTAGCGCCCTCTTCCACCTACTTTTACAGAACAATATCAACTTTGATATTGCCCACGTCAATTATCACACCCGCACCAGCAGTGATGATGAAGCCAACAACGCTATGACGCTAGCACAAACCCATAACAAACTCTGCCATCTCCATTCATGCCATCTTGTGACGTCCAATTTTGAACACAATGCTCGACAAGAACGCTGGGAATATTTTGCTTCAGTGATGAAAGAGCACAACTATGCCTATCTCCTTACCGCCCATCAGCTCAATGATAGGCTAGAGTGGATGTTAATGCAGCTGACGCGTGGTGCTGGATTACCAGAGATGTTAGGGATTTCCTCTTGCGATACCAAAGGCGACATGATGATACTGCGCCCCCTATTGGAATGGGATAGAGAATCTATCGAAGAGTACCTACATATCCACACGATCGCTCACTCTCTCGATGAAAGCAATAATGATGAAAAATACACCCGCAACCATTTTAGACATCAATTTTCCAACCCGATTATGTCTCACTACAGTGCTGCAATACGACGAAGTTTTCGCTATCTTCAAGAGGATTGTGAGGAATTGATTGAAAAAGTAGTGTTTACACCCACAGATGAACTCTATTATGCTCCTGCCTCATCCAGTGAGCGTTCAATTATTTTTGCCATTGATAAACTACTCAAAACTCTAGGTTTTATTCTCAATACTCATGAACGCCATGAACTCCTCTCAAACAAAGAGTTGATTGTTGGACGAAAATGGGTGATTATCATGAATTCGACATGGATATTTATCGCCCCATATCTTTGTGATGCAGTACTGGATAAAAAGTTTAAAGAAGAGTGTCGGGTGTTGAAGGTTCACCCGAAGTTACGAGGATTTTTGGCGAGCAACCGTGTTGCCTTTGAAACGATTAAGGCTCTATTAACAGCGCCTCTAACACCTCTTCAATACGACTAACACCACGGATTTCTAAAGCATTTTTCACCTCATCAGGGATGTCGCTTAAATCTCTCTCATAGTTTTTGGCGGGTATTAGTGCCAATACCATACCTGCCCTGTGTGCAGCGATGAGCTTTTCTTTGAGTCCCCCGATAGGCAATACATTACCCGTCAGAGACACTTCACCTGTCATAGCAATATCAGCACGTACTTTTTTGTTGGTGAGTATGGATGCGATCACCGTTGACATAGCGATCCCAGCACTTGGACCATCTTTAGGAGTCGCACCATCAGGCACATGGATATGAAGATCAAAACGTTTATATACTTCGCTCGCATCTACAACCGTATTATTTTCTCTCTCCGTAGCACTCAAAGGAATAATGCTATGGTCTACTGTGAGCTTGCCACTGTCAATAAGTGTTTTAACCACAGAAAGAGCAATACGTGCTGACTCTTTCATAACATCTCCCAAGCTTCCTGTGAGTTGTAAAGTCCCCTTGCCATTGATACGAATTGCTTCGATTTTTAGTACATCTCCACCAACTGCTGTCCACGCCAACCCGTTGACTACACCGATATGGTTGATATGATCCGTTTTTTCGATCTCAAATACCGTTTTTTCCAAGAAATCTTTGAGGTTTTTGACTGTTACGCTCACCTTAAGCGACGCTGGTTCTTCTAAAATCTTTTTAGCTGTACGACGAACGATATCCGCAATACGACGACGAAGATTACGCACCCCAGCCTCTCGTGTGTGTTTTTCGATAACATCCAATAATGCTGTTTTAGAAATCGAGAGTTCTGATGACTTAAGCGCATGCTTTTTGAGCTCTTGAGGAATAAGATATTGACGTGCAATTTCATATTTTTCCATAGGTGTGTACGAGCTTACAGGGATAAACTCCATACGATCGCGTAAAGGAGAGGGAATTTGACCTACATCATTGGCAGTTGCAATAAAAATAGCCTTGCTCAAATCAATATTAAAATTGAGATAATAATCCCTAAAATGGGTATTTTGCTCTGGGTCTAAGATCTCCAATAATACCGCTGTGGGATCTCCACGATTAGATTTTGAGATTTTATCAATCTCATCAAGCACGATAATCGGATTCATTTTCTTGGCTTCGATTACCCCTTGAACAATACGCCCAGGCATTGCTCCCACATAGGTGCGTCTGTGACCTCGCAGTTCATTGACATCTTCCAATCCCCCTAACGCAATACGTACCAGTGGACGCTTAAGAGCTGTAGCGATGGAATTTGCCAATGAGGTCTTACCTACACCTGGAGGACCTGAAAAACACAATATTGCCCCTCGCCCCTCTTTGTCCGACTGTCCGCGAAGTTCTAATAACTCTTTTACAGAAAAATACTCAACAATACGCTGTTTGGGTTTACGAAGGGAAAAATGATCTTTATCCAGCTGTGCTTGCACGTCGTGGACATTCAGTGCTTTTTTAGACTCTTCTCCAAAAGGAATCTCTAACACGTATTCCAAATAAGTTTGCAACATCCCAGCATCTCCGCTATCAGGATGCATACGTGCAAAACGCTCTAACTGCTTATTGGCTTCTTTATAGGCATCTTCATGCATTTTCTCTTTTTTAGCATCGAGTTTTTTACGAAACTCTGCTATCTCTTCTTCGCGATGTGTATCAGTTCCTAACTCTTTTTGAATTTGTTTGAGTTGTTCTTTTAGAAAATATTCTTTATTCACTTTTTCGATACGCCCGTGCACTTTGGTACGAATCTCTTTTTGCAAGCGATTAGCTTCAGTCTCTTCGATAAGCTCATCAATCAACATCAAAAAGCGTTTTTCGGGATCTGTTTCAATAAAAAGATTGTACGCATTCTCTTTTTTCATCTTGATGACACTGCAAATCAAATCCACAATCCGATTATATTCGTGATTCTCTTCAATAGTTCGCAATAGATCAGGAGGAAAATAGTTACTCACTTGAGATAAAGCACGTACTTTTTCTCTCACAATTTCTAAAATTGCATCCATTTTGAGCTGGTTTGCCTCACCTGATGCGATTATACTAACGTATGCACGCAGTGGCTCTTCATGCATCATTTTCATCACAGATCCACGAGCAAGCCCTTGAAACAATACCTTTATGCGCCCATCAGGGAGAGCAACTTTACGCATTATTGAACCGACAACCCCGGCACTATAAACGCTATCCAGGTCTCTCGTTCCTTCACGACCCTCTTTGACAGGGCATACAATAATCAATGAATTATTTTCTATCGCTTCACTAGCAGCGGCAATATTTTTTTCATCACTCAAAAATAGAGGCGAAATCATAAATGGATATAAAAAAAGTTCATCTTCCGCAATCACTGGAAGCGTTGTTGGAAATGAAGCATAATTACTAAGTTGCATAAATCAAAATCCTATTCAGTATAATATTTTAAAATTGAGAACAAACGAGTCTATTATGGCTGTTGTTGCGACAAATTATCATCCATCGATACAACACTTCGTGTTTTTGGAATCATAAAAGCATACCAACTGTTGCCGCCATCTCCCTCAAACATTTCTCGATACCATGGCACTTCGGCCGCCACGACATCGTTTTGATCAATCCATGTTACAGGAGCAATGTTTCGATAATACGTCGCACCTTTTGGCTTTTGCAATCTATCATACAATTGAGCAATTTGATTGTTCAAGATTCCACGTGCTAATTGCAATTGGGTCTCCATTGTATTTACCAACGGCATATAAGTAGAATTGGGGTACATAACTCTAAAGCTTTTAACCCCTTTGAGCGTCTCATCAATCAATCCTTGATCCCTGCCAGGATTAGGAAGAGCCAAAAATTTTGATTTTATTTTCAGAAATTCAGTGTATTCACGAGCCTCGCGTGTAGCATAGCGCCGATTATATTCATCCAAAAAATGTTCTGCCAATAAATACTCCTCATATGCCATATGTGCTTGCGCCATAATGAGTGTTGCTTCACCTAAAAGCGGGGAGCCTATATGTTCACTTTGCAGTGAACTAAAATAACCATCTGCTTTTTCAAGATTCCCTTTAGAGACGGCATCAATCATTTTTTCATACCAATAATCAGCTGGTTTATTAAACTCATCTATCTCTTTACCGCATCCACTCATCAAAACAACAACAGCGACAGTTGCTAACATACCCCAAAATATTCTCATCAATTCATTCGCTTTCGTATTAAAGTTACGATAATTTTACCCAAAACAGATTAATAACACCAACGTTAAACCTTTTTTGTGCTAAAATCAATAAAAAAGAGGTAGCAATGCAATTTGAGCTCAAACTCCCCATCCTTGGATTTGAATCCGCAACATCCATGGAACTAACTAAAATTGATGATGTTTTTATGCGTCTTGAAAGCAGTAACCAAGATTTTTCATTTACCCTTATTAATCCTTTTGTATTACGTGACTATTCATTTGATATTCCAAGCTCACTCCAAGCCCTTTTAGCTATTAACAATGAGAGCAATTTACTTATCTACAACCTTATCATTCTCACTTCCCCGATTGAAAACTCATCCATTAACTTTGTTGCACCATTTGTTTTTAACACTGATAATCAAACGATGGCACAGGTCATCATCGACAACCGTCCCGATTTTGCCATCACTGAACCCATCAGTAATTATCTCAAAGAATCAAACCATGAATAAAAAAACCATCACTCTTGTGGGTAATGGAAAAATGGCTCTCTCGATTGCTCGAGGGCTGCGTGATACTTATACACTTGAAGTAATTGGACGGGATAGCCACAAACTTCAAGGGTTTGAAGAGTCGCTAGGATGCACGGTCTCAAAAACACTTTTTAGTGATGCTAACTGTGAGGGGAAAATAGTCATTTTGTGCGTTAAACCTTCTAATCTCGCTGAGGTGTCAACCCATCTTAAGGGGCAGGCCAAAGAACTCTACTCGGTACTTGCAGGAACCACACTAGAAAGCTTACGTATTATCAGAGCCACTCATTATGTTCGGGCCATGCCCAATCTAGCTGCTCAAAACGGACTTTCTATGACAACACTTGTTGGAGATACACAACTCAAACAAAATGCTATCGAACTTTTTAATTCTATTGGTAGCACATTGTGGTTAGAGAGTCAAAAAGAGCTTGATATTGCAACAGCACTGGCAGGTAGCGGTCCTGCCTATCTAGCTCTTATCGCTGAAGCATTGTGTGATGGAGCAGTACGTGAGGGGCTAAAACGTGATGATGCTATGATATTAGCTCGAGGATTGTTCAAAGGTTTTGGTGAACTTATCGCCACTACCCATCCAGCCCTTCTCAAAGATGCTGTTATGAGCCCAGGAGGGACCACTGCGGCTGGATATGCCGCACTAGAAGAATCCAATATCCGTAGTGGATGCATCGAAGCGATACGAAAAGCGCACCAAAGAGCCAAAGAAATGGCTTAATGCCCCTCTTTTTTAGCCTCTTCCTCATCCTTTTTTATTTCCTCTTTTACCTCTTTAAAATGATGCACCTTCATTGTAAACGAAGATTTTATCATCTCGCCTGATTTCTCAAAATGAATCGGAAAATTAATCCCTATGATCCAATCACTATGATTCACATTATCTAAAAAGCGATAAAAGACGTCAGGTGAATCGATTTTAGTGGTCGCATTGACTTCATAGACTTTAAATGACCCGTTTTGGTCCTCTAAAATCATTTCACTTACAAATAAATCTTGAAATTCCTTATCATATTTTTTGATAAACTTATACGCATTAAAAGGGCGCTTAAATGCTTTTATTGTTTTCTTATTTTTTTTCTCAAGACCTTGCAGTTTAGCTTGTAAAATATTTTTTTCTTCAGTCGAACTAGAAAGAGCTAAGACTTCTTTTTTATTTTCCAGTCGTAGTGTTCGATATTCTTTCCCTTTTGGTATAAGAAAAACAAACGAAAAAACAACAATAACCGTCATCAAGATTAAAGAAAGAAGAACTAAATAAAAGGTTTTATGGCTCATTCTTGTACCTCGCCTAAAGTTTCTTCATCTAAATAGTTCGTCGATACAAAATTATACCAACCATGCTGTGTAGGATAAAAACTCGTATAGGTTCGGTGAAAAATAGCACGTAATGGCGCTTGTAGCATAAACTCATATACATCACGAGTGGGGGTTTCGCCATACAAAATCAAGGAGTTTTCATCCAAATGCGCTTTGGTAAGCGTAATAGCATCTGGAACCAAATCAAACAAACTACGAATACTCTCTTTAGTGAGAGTATTTTGAGTTGCAATAGACTCACTTTTTTTGACTTCCAATTCGATAATAGTAATTTTTTTATTTAATTCTTCTTTGGAGTGCTCAAGCTTCTTCAATGTCTCGTCAAACACTTGATGGTCTTGTTTAAAAAGATGGACCTTGTATACCAAAAAACCATACGCAGAGACAATCATTATAATACTAATAGCAAAGAAGAAAATAGCTTGTCGAAACTCCCCGCTAATGAGTTGCTTGGATCGTGGAGCAATAAAACTGTATTTCATAGTTGTTCTACTTCCATGACAGCTAATGCGTGAATACCCTCGCAAGGATCGACATGTCTCACTAATACATTCACAAAAAGCTCTTCTTCCAAATAGCGCTTCAAATCATTTCCACCAAGATTAATATCCGCAACACACACTGTCTCAACAAAACGGTTATTACAGTGAGGACTAGCATAAAAACGTTCAAGAGTCTTTTGAATAAACTCAAATCGTTCATACTCTTCGCCTAAGTTATCGATTGTATGCTTAGCCGACTCCATTCCATTGTCACGAATATGGCGTATCTCTTCAGGCGTTACCGTATCTTCACTAAACTCACTCACTTCGTCCAAATCATCCAAATCTGCTATTTCTGAAAAGGCATCCAAATCGTCTAGAAGATCTAGCTCATCCAATCCCTCGATGTCGTCCAATACAATAGGTGCTTTGTAGCGGTCATGCTCTTCAATATCATGATTAAACGATAATTCTACCTCTTTTTCATCTTTGTGTGCTACATTAAGTGCTGCACTATTAGTCGTATAGTAATGGGCGTATTCCAATTTGCCAGCATCGAAGATAGCTACAGCAAAAAAGCCAACCCCTCCAAAAGCGTATAAAGCGAACGTGTCAGGTATTTTATCGGCAAAATAAAACTCAATCATCGAAAAAGGTGAAAAAATAAAATCGAGTCCCACAGCAGCATAATGACTCTTGAGGCTATGTAACTCCTCAGCTTGGGCATATTGCGTCCATAAATTATTACGCTTTAACGCTGAAATCCCCACGACATCATGATGAAAATGAGCAGAGGGATGTGCACATCCCTCGTATGCGCCTTGATTGCGATGAAGATTGATTGTACTGATATAAAAATAAGGGGTTGCACCGATTTTATTTTTAATATAACGGTTCATGCCGACTGAAGGAACTTCGCCTACAAAATGGTTTTGTTCTCGAAGTATGATTTTATTGTTTTTGACTGAAACGCATAATATATCATAACCATCTTCAAGAGGCATAATTGAAATAAATGTTTTCTGGAACCATTTTTCTAACACTAACATTCCTCACTTTTAACACACAAAGGATGCGAGTGTATGTAGTGTTCCATTTTAATCGCATTCCCTAATTTGGTATAAATTTGTGTCGTTGCCATGCTAGCATGACCCATCAATTCACTCACATCGGCGATACGAGCACCATTATTTAGTAACTGTGTGGCATACGAATGTCTCAACTGATGAGGGGTGACTTTTAACCCTACTGCCAAAAATGCCTTGGTAAGAATATATCTTAGACTATTTTCACTTAATTTTTGCTCCTTTTGCTCAAAAACATACTCCAAAGAGGGCTCATGGCATTGGTACTTTATCAACTGTTCATACACCTGAGGCAACATCGGCACATCTCTTTGCTTATTCCCTTTGCCTAACACACGGCACCACTGCTCGTTAATATCACATAGTTTTAGATTGGAGAGTTCCGAAATGCGTAAACCCATCGAGTACAAAAGAATAATCATAAGCGCTTCGATGGGACTTGCATGGTCTAACGCTTTCATAATATGCTCATGTGAAATGGGCTTTGGAAGCGACTTTGGGACTTTAATCGCATCATCACCTTGTAGTTTGATATCCCAATGATTCGCTTGCAAATATTTAACAAAGCTTCGAGTAGCACTGAGCTTCAGCGCAATGGTTTTAGCACTCAAAGAGGAAATATGGTATCTCAAAGGGGTAATATTCAACAGTATACTGCTCTTATCTTCAACAACTTCACACATCTCTATCATCTGTTGAATTGAATCAGCATAACTCTTAATCGTTAATGGTGAATACCCTCGCATCCCCTCGCACAGCTTTAAAAACTCCTCTTTTTTTTGGTGCAGCTGTTGTTTCACGGTAATGCATGCTCCATCAATGCCTGATATACTATTTTCTTGGCATCTTCCATCTCAAGACCTGTCAAATCTATGGGAGCTGAAGCATAAAATTGAAGCATTCCAAATGGTTTTGGGATGATAAACTTATCCCAACTGGAAAGTTGCCAAAAAGAGCTTGGAACACAATGCAACACCACCACTTTTGCTTGGCGTTTTTGCGCCAACACAACCACGCCATCACTGATACTATACCGAGGTCCTTTTGGGCCATCGGGCGTTAAACCTATATCATATCCATCATCAAGACCTTTCAATGCTTGTATCAATACTCTGGCGCCACCTCTGGTTGTGGAACCATGGATTGTATCAAAATGCAAATAGCGAACTGTTTTTGCTATTAACTGACCATCAAAATGCTCACTGATCATCAATTTTATTTTTGGACTGGATCGTAATTTCAAATAAAAATAAGGCAGCATCAATAAATCAGCATGCCAAAATGCAAAAACAACCGGCTCGTTGTAAAGCTGTGATGGGAGAAAGAAACGTTTTTTATTGGTAAAATAGAGCAATCGAATAAAAGTCGCCCCCAAGATAGGAAAGACAGCTAGCGCCAAAAAACGAAAAAGTTTTTTAGTCAACAATTTCTCCGTATTGGACGGTTCGAGATGTTTGGGTAATTTTCACCTTGAGCAATCGACCTAACAACTCTTCACTCCCCTTGACTTTGATCGAGAGGTTGTTATCGCTTCGTCCTGCCACATAGCCATCGCTACGCAATTCTTCGAAATAAACTTCAACGATTTTTCCCATATTTTCTAACTTCATCTCATCGAGAATCTCATCATGGCGACTTTGAAGAAGACTTAACCGATGTGATCCCAACTCCGAATCGATCTCAACCATCATTTGGGCTTCAGTATGAGGACGTGGAGAATACTTGAAACTAAACACTTGTTCAAAACGTACCGCATTGAGAACTTCCATCGTTTGAGCAAAATCTTCGTCACTCTCCCCTGGAAATGCCACAATAATATCCGTACTAATGCTTACTTCAGGAACCATTTCACGTAATTTTGCTGCACGATTTAAAAACCACTCTTTGGTATATCCACGTTTCATTGCTTTTAAAATATCGGTTGAACCGCTCTGCAATGGCATATGCATCGATTTACAAATCTTCGGATTGCGTGCAAACTCTTCGATAAACTCATCATCCATATGCAGTGGATGGGGTGACGTAAATCGAATTCGCTCAACTCCCTCAACGGCACTTACACGACGTAATAGTTCGGTGAAATTCACTTTATCATGTTCACCCGAAAAACGACGTCCATAGTTATTGACATTTTGTCCCAATAAAAATATTTCTTTGGCACCACTGGAGGCAGCTTTTGCCACTTCTGAAACAATCAAGTCAGCAGGTATAGAGATCTCATCACCTCGCGTTTTTGGGACGATACAAAACGTACATTGTTTGTCACACCCGATAGAAATATTGATGTAAGCTTTGTAGGGACTGGTTCTAAAATCCCCAAATGCAAACTGTGATTCATCATAATCAATTTCAATTTCGACTGCTTTATCACGATGTAAAACATCTGTGATTTTGGAAACATTGCGAGCACCTAAAACAAAATTGACAAATGGGGCTTTTTTAATAATCTCTTGCCCGAGATGTGATGCTGTACACCCGCATACGCCGATTTTGGCATCTGCTTTTTTGAGCTTATTGAAAACACCTAATTCGGAAAAAAGTTTATGAACGGGTTTTTCACGCACGGAACACGTGTTGATCAAAATCAAATCTGCTACTTTGGCATCGTCACATAGCTCATACCCTTCATGGGCGTTGAGCTGCGCTATCATATGTTCTGAATCACGCACATTCATTGCGCAACCAAGCGTCTCTATAAAAAGTTTTTTAGACATTAAATTTCTTTCACCTCGATGAGTTTAAAAGTACGCAAGCATACTTGAGCCCTCTGCTGAAGAGAACTTAGCGTTAGCGTAGCCAATCGGGATATATTCCGATGGCGTTAAAAATAGTAATTACAGAATATGTACGCTGTACATGTACTCGTTAGCTGAAAGTCCAAACTTTACTTCACTCATGTAAAAACTTTTGCCCTCTTTTTCAAAATGATCTTGCATTGCAAGAAGATCTTTATGGGAGTTTTCTCGATCAAAATAGAGAATAGTCGAATGGGATTTTTCGACTATTTCTGTGATCTTTTTGAGATCGATTTTTTTGGGTTTAGTGTCCAATTCTGTACGTGCTAGTTTAAGTTCCATCATCTTTCCTTTGAGCGTAAACGCTTTTATTAATGGACCATTGTATCTTTGTTTCAATAAATATCGCATTAAGAGAAATTGGTGTATACTTACGCTCTTCATAAAAAAGCTTCCCAATTATTGATTTTTATTTTTTTATGACTACCAAACAAAGGATATTCCTATGGAAAATATGTTAGATATCATCGACTCTATTGCTAGTGAAAAAGGGCTTAATCCTGATAGTGTTGCTGAAGCTATCAAGACTTCTTTTATTCAAACTGCCAAGCGTATCATCAACCCAACATTTGCTTTTGAAGCTGATATTGACAACCAAACCAAACAAGTCAAACTTCGTCAGGTTATCACCGTAGTAGCAGATGGTAACGAACAACTCGAAGGTGAATCCGCAGGTGCGTATATGAGCATCACAGATGCACGTGCTATCGATGACGAAGCAGAAATCGGGGATCAACTCCAAATGGAACACGAACTCGAAACCTATGGTCGAAGTGCGTTTGCAACACTGCACCGCGAGATCGAATTTCACATCCAACGTCTTGTTGAGAATGAACTCTATGAAAAATTCAAAAATAAAGTCAATACCATTGTCTCAGGACGTGTCACCAATGTTGATAGCAATCAAAACACCGCTATTGAAATCGATGATGTTCGTGCAACATTAGCGATGAAAAGCCGTATCAAAGGTGAAAAATTCAAAGTAGGTGATGTCGTCAGTGCACTAGTACGTCGTGTGAATGTAGACAAGGTCATGGGTGTTACCATGGAACTTTCACGTACAGCTCCAAAATTTCTCGAAGAACTTCTTGCTCTTGAAGTACCTGAGATCAAAGATGGTATCGTCGTCGTCGAAAAATGTGCCCGTATCCCGGGTGAGCGTGCCAAAATCGCACTCTACACCAACCGCCCTCAAATCGACCCTATCGGTGCTACCGTAGGGGTTCGTGGTGTGCGTATCAATGCAGTTAGCGAAGAGCTCTGCGGTGAGAATATCGACTGTGTCGAGTACAGTGCATCTCCAGAGCTTTTCATCTCTCGTGCCATGTCGCCTGCTATTATCAGTGCAGTCAGTGTGAGTGAAGATGAAAATGGGGAGAAAAAAGCACTAGTCACTCTCCCATCCGATCAAAAATCCAAAGCCATCGGTAAAAGTGGTATTAATATCCGTCTAGCATCCATGCTCACGGGCTACATTATCGAACTCAACGAAGTGGGTGGTACAGCTTCCACTGAAGAGAAAAAAGAGGGTCTTAGTTCTCTTGAAGCACTTTTCGGATCAAACTAATATTACACACTAAATGAGCAAAGGACGCACAAGCTAGTACTTCGTACATTAGCTTGAGTTCCAAAGCTATAAAAACCAAGCAGTTGGCTTTTAAATACGCTTTTCACCTCTGCACTCTCCTAAAGCTACGAAAACATACGTTTTCGAGAAATTCTACCACTTAACTCTATCTCTTCACAAACGGATTAAGTTTCAACAACACTGCATCGGCGATCTGATTCCCGATAAGTGTCAAAAATGCTCCCATCATCAAAATCCCCATAATCACTGGATAATCCCGACTCATAGCACTCATATAAAACAGTTGTCCCATCCCCTCTATCCCAAAAATGGACTCCAATATTACTGACCCGCCAATAAGCCCTGGCAATGACAGTCCTAACATCGTCACAATCGGTGGCAAAAGATTGGGGAGAATATAGGTGCGAACAATCACCTTCTCGCTCAATCCACGCGAGCGTGCAAAGCCCACATAATCACTTTTAAGTATCTCAATAACCAGCGCTCGTACATACAGCGTCAAACTCCCAACACCTGTTAATACCATGACACTTACTGGCAAGGTCAAATGCCACGCCATATCCACATAATATCCTAGCCCCTCAGGAGGTTCGAGAGAGTGCATCCCCGCAATCGGAAACCATCCTAAGCTCACACTCAGACCCATCATCAACACCAAAGCTAAATAGTATGAAGGCATCGCAAAACTCACCAAAGACGCTTGTGAGAGTAGATGATCCATTTTTCTACCATGTCTCATAGCAGCATAAATCCCCAACCACAGTGACACGAAAAACGTTACCACCAAAGCCACTATATTCATCCATAAGGTCACAGGGAGCCTGTCGATTATAACGCTACTCACATTCTCACCACTAACAAACGAAATACCAAAATCCAATCGGACGAGATTACCAACCCAGTCACCATACTGTTGCACCAACGGCTTGTCCAAACCATAAATCGCTTTGAGATGGGCAATATTTTCTAGAGTCATATTGGGATTGAGCTCACTGCCCATAAAACTGTTAGGAGCTGCATGCATAGCACCAAAAGAGATCAGGGAGATTAAAAAGAGCATCAAAAGAGTGTACGATAAAGAGCGGAGTAAATATTTCATCAAGAATGGACAACTATTTTTTTCTCATCAATTTGATTGTATTTATAGAGGATTAACACAACAATACTATTTAATTGGATTTTATAAATAATTTTGTACCCATCAATAAACAAGTCACGAATATCTTGCCTTGCAAACGTTCTATTGACTTTTCCAATATAAGGAAACTCCAACATCCCATTGATTCGCATTACTAACTCTTGAGTATACTCTGTAGCATTAAATGCGCTGTCTTGTGCAATAAAATTACGAATATTTAGAAGCTCCTCTTTGGCTTCTTTTGAATACTCAATTGTCATCGCATAGAGCTCGTAGCACTTCATCTGTTGTATAAATTTCATTTTTTTCAACTTGAGAGAGAGCTACGAGGACAGATTTTTGTTCAAACTCGAAAACCTTATTGTCAATAATCTCTATCTCGCAACCATTGCTGGAAAGTTCATTGATATATCTCAATATATTTTGAGCATTTACATCATCGCTGTATACATGTAATGTTTGCATGCAACCATCCTTTATTAACATCTGTAATTATTGTATCGGAAAGTTCATAAGAGAGTCAAGAAGAG
>CAMBHX010000014.1 GCA_945867285.1 Sulfuricurvum sp. IAE1 | reverse complement strand
AAATCCATATAAAACGCCGCTCGTGTCCCCAAGAAACCCAATTCAAACATGACAACCCCATTTGTATTACTTAATATACCTATACTTATAACATACAACGCTTTTAGTAATGATAAACTCTTTTATAAAAATAGTCTTTTTTTTAGACCAACCTTATTATAGATAATATCACTTTATGCTATAATTTCAAAAAAAATACAAGGTGGTAGTCCGTGTTAACTGATCGCGTCAACACTCTCTCTGAATCCATTACTATTGCTATCTCAACATTAGCGCAAGAACTAAAAGCTCAAGGTAAAGATATTATCAGCTTTTCAGCCGGTGAACCTGACTTTGACACCCCTCAAGTAATTAAAGATGCTGCTATTTCTGCCATCCATGAAGGGTTTACTAAATATACTGCTGTTGATGGAATTCCAGCACTCAAAGCTGCTATCGCACAAAAATTGAAACGTGATAATGGACTAGACTATAAGCCTAACCAGATTATTGCAAACAATGGTGCAAAGCACTCATTGTACAACCTTTTTGCGTGTACCATCCAAGCTGGTGATGAGGTTATTATCCCGGCACCGTATTGGGTTACTTACCCTGAGCTTGTCCAATATTGTGGTGGAACCGTTGTTGAGATCATTACCGATGATGCGAGTGGGTTTAAAATCACACCCGATCAGCTCAAAGCTGCATTAACACCTAATACCAAGATGCTTATCCTCACTTCACCTTCTAATCCTACAGGAGCTGTTTACACACGAGACGAACTCACTGCTTTGGGTAAAGTTCTGGAAGGGACAAAAGTGATCGTTGCTAGCGATGAGATGTACGAAAAACTCATCTATGATGGAGAGTTCACTTCTGCAGCTGCTGTGAGTGATGACATGTTTGAGCGTACTGTTACTATCAATGGATTAAGTAAATCTGTCGCTATGACAGGATGGCGTTTTGGGTATATGGCAGCAGCCAATACTGATATTATCCAAGCGACCAAAAAACTCCAAAGTCAAAGTACATCCAATATCAATAGCATTACTCAAAAAGCAGCTATTGTTGGACTTAACGGCGATGCAGATAAAGATATAGAAGAGATGCGTATTGCATTCAAAGCACGACGTGACGAAGCGGCAAAACTGCTTAATGCGATCGATGGATTATCCGTCATTGTCCCAACAGGTGCCTTTTATCTCTTTGTTAATATTAAAAAAGTCAACAATGATTCGATGGCATTTTGTAAAGATTTGCTCGAAGAACAAGGCGTTGCAGTAGTTCCAGGAGTTGGATTTGGTTCAGAAGGATATTTTCGATTTAGTTTTGCGACTGACATGGAGAGTATTAAAACGGGGATTTCTCGTATCTCTACTTTTGTAGCAAGTAAAAAGTAGCATTTTTTACTATACACTAAAACGAATACCTCTACGAGGTTCTTGTGCTCTTTGGGTGCATCCGTTTTAGTGGCAGGGAGTAAAGTCCCTACAAAAACTAAAGTTTTTGAGAGTTTTCACGAAAAATGAACTTACTTAATGCTTTGTAGTGCAGCAATCACTGCATCAATATTTCCCAATGGAAGATGAACTTTCCACTCAGGATTTTTAGCATCACCTGAAAGTGAAATTCCAATACTTGCAACACTATCACTACCCTCACCGTAGGGAGCATCGATTTTTGATACAGCAATCACCCCTTTTTTTGTTCCATCTAACGGTATCTCTTTAATAATTGATGCGGATGAACTCATACATACTCCAATAGTTGATTTATACTAGAGTGTATCGGGATTTATCTAAAAATAACTTTAGAAGATTACAAATGAGATTACTCCTTGCCATCTCAATAAGCGAAGAGCTTTTTGTGAGGCAGAAATGTTTCTTCAGGAAACAAATAAATACAGTTTCGGTACTTAAGATTATTTTTTATTGTTGAGTTGCAGTATCTGCTTTAGGAGCATCTTTGTAAATAAAGGCATACATTTTACGGTAATAACGCTCATTACGAGTTCGATCAACTGCACTAAAATGATGATAGCGCCCTAGTGTCTCCCATGAATACCCGAAGCTTTTTACTAAGTTCATCATGATTCGATTAGCGTGTTCTCGTTCTGTTTCATCCAAAAAATAATCTTGCAAAATAGGATTCGGGTGGTATTTGTAGTTAATTTGATACGGTCCAAGATCAAGATTGGTGATTCCACCATTGATAAGCGCTTGTGTTTGTGCCACACATTCTTGAGTTGAGTTGCATCGAATAATATGACCATTAACAGCAAATCCTGCATTTTTAGCTCTGATAGCTTCTTCGTCTGCATTAATACGAATAACATTAGGATTACAAGTACCATCTGATTCTTTGAGACATTCGCAATGCTTAATAGCATCTAGTACAATATCAGGCATACGAACACCATCGCCCTCAGACGCATGGATAAAAGTTGCTAACAATACTAAACCCGTTAATTTTCTCATTCTCTTTAATCCGTAATTTTAAGATTGTAACATTTTAGCTAACTTCGCTTGAAGCTTCAACCACGATTTATGCTCCATCAGGGGAAAACCACTGTAAATGCCCCCTTTTATGATACTTTTAGTAACACCTGAACGTGCGGCAAGGGTAGTAAATGGAGCTATACTTAAGTGTCCTGATGCTGCTGCTTGTCCACCCATCACAACATTCCGACCCAAAATTGTTGAACCTGCTAGACCTGATTGAGAAACCATAATAGAGTATTCACCAACAACACAGTTATGACCTATTTGGACCAAATTGTCAATTTTGACTCCACGTTTAATAAGAGTAGAGCCAAAAACAGCGCAGTCAATAGTCGTATTAGCACCAATTTCAACATCATCTTCAATAACCACATTACCATTTTGGTACAACTTAACATGCTCACCCGTTTTGGTATGGGCATATCCAAATCCATCACTACCAACAACACTGCCAGAGTGAATCATAACACCATTTCCTAAGACGCAATCTCGATAGATGGAAACATTGGGATAGAGTATAACATTATCTCCAATCACAACATCCGCCCCTACGTAGACCCCGCTCATAATAGTCGTATTGGAACCAATACGTGCTCCATTTTCAATATAAGCAGTAGGATAAATTATACAATTGTCACCAATAACAGGAGCAACACTACTGCTTTGAAGAGGTTTTGAAAAATATTTTGAAAGCTTGGCAACAAGTAAATAAGGTTCATCGCTAGAAAGTGCAACCACATTTTTAGGTAACAAATGAGCCTTATTAGAAGGGAGAATAACCGCACAGGCAAGAGTCATGTTTAAATCTTTTTCATATTTACTATCCGACAAAAAAGAGATTTCATTCTCTTTGGCGTCTTTAAGAGTATTCATTCCCGTAACAGTGCAATCCACTGCATTACTCACATTAAAATCAAAAAGGGAAATAATCTCCAAAAGTGTCATCTAACGCTCCAATGCTACAGAACCGCTGCGAACGATCTCTTTGGGATGAAAACGCTTAATAGCCTCTAGAAAATGAGATACACGGATCGGTTCATCGGTGATCATTACTACCATGGTATCTGCACTAACATCGACAATTCGACCATGATAGGCATGAAGCAATGCCTCAACATCACCCAGTGATTCACTCAACGGGAGTTTTACCATTGCCATTTCATTTTCAACGAGGTTAGCATGTTCATATACTTTTAATACAGGAATAAGTTTATGCAATTGCTTGGTGATTTGCTCCATTACTTTGACCGATCCTGCGGTAACAATCGTAATACGTGAATACTTTGACTCTGGTATTGGCGCAACAGTTAATGATTCGATATTGTAACCACGTCCTGAAAACAGTCCTGAAATACGAGAGAGGACACTCGCCTCATTTAAAACAATAACGGAAATAACGCGTCGTGCTTGCTCCATTATTTCTCCTTATACTCTAACATCATATTAAACAACGATCCGCCCGCAGGGACCATCGGCAGTACATTTTCAAAACGGTCAATAACAACATCAATAATTGCAACCATATTTTTTTCGATTGCATCACTTAGTGCCGCATCAAATTCTTCTTTGGTATGGACTCGGTATCCAATACCACCAAAACTTTGCGCCAACATAACAAAATCAGGCTGAATAGACAAATCTGTTTGAGAGTGGCGCTTATCATAGAACATGGTTTGCCACTGACGCACCATCCCCAAAAAGTTGTTGTTCAAAATAACGTTTATAACCGGAAGCTTGAATTCTACCGCCGTCATTAACTCTTGGATATTCATCAAAATCGAACCGTCTCCAGTAATATTGACACTAATGCGCTCCATATCAGCACGTTTGGTCCCAATGGCTGCAGGAAAACCATAACCCATTGTTCCTAAACCTCCTGAGCTGCTCCATTGACGTGGACGGCTAAAAGGATAAAATTGTGCTGTCCACATTTGATGCTGTCCGACATCTGTCGTGATGTTGGCGTTGTCTCCCAAAGTTTCACCAATACGCTGGATAACCCATTGAGGCTTTAAGCGATCACTGTCTTCTTTGTAGGATAAGGGATGCAGTTTATTGAAATTAGCAATAGTATTGTGCCATCCACCAAATCGTACTGGATCAATTTGTTCCTGCGCCAACGGCATCATAGCTTCAAGGACGTTTTTAACATCACCAACGATAGGAAAATGTGCCGTAACGAGTTTTGAAACACTAGCTGGGTCAATATCGACATGAATGATTTGTGCATTTTTAGCAAACTCAGAGAGTTTTCCCGTAACACGATCATCAAAACGCGCTCCCAATGCAATCACCAGATCTGTCTCTGACATCGCCATATTAGCCGCATACGAACCGTGCATCCCCAACATTGAAATCAATAGTGGATCGGCATGGTGGAGTGTTCCACGTGCCATAAACGTCTCTACCGCAGGGATTTGTGTCATTTTGGCAAACTCACGTACTAGCTCTGCCGCTCCTGAGCTAACAACACCACCACCCAAATACAATAGTGGTCGCTTGGAGGTAGCCATCGCCTCAACTGCTTTTTTGATTTGGCGAATATTGCCTTTGATAGTCGGTTTATAGGTCTCGAGGTCTACCTCTTTGGAGTAATCAAAATGGGCAATTTGTGCCGTAACATCTTTTGGAATATCGACGTGAACCGGTCCTGGACGACCTGTACGAGCCAAATAAAATGCTTCTTTGAGCACTCTTGGTAAATCCTTAGCATCCGTAACCAAATAGTTATGTTTGGTACACGGACGACTAATCCCGACAGCATCAATTTCCTGAAATGCATCGGTACCAATAAGAGACATAGGTACCTGTCCACTGATGACCACCAATGGTACTGAGTCCATATAGGCATCCGCAATACCTGTGACAGCATTGGTAAACCCAGGACCGGATGTAATCATCGCAACCCCCACCTTACCAGATGTTTTGGCGTATCCTTCGGCGGCATGTACGGCTGCTTGCTCATGACGTGTCAAAATATGTTGAAAAGAATTTTGTTGATAAATAGCATCATAGACGTTCATGATGGCACCGCCAGGGTAACCAAAAACAACCTCGACTTCTTCAGCAATGAGGGCTTCAATAATCATTTGTGAACCGCTAATTTGCATTTTGTATCCTTGCATAATAATCACCGACATTACACTTCTCGAAAACACCTGTTTTCGTAGCTTTAGGGGGTTATAGGGACATTTGTCCCTGCCACTAAAAAGGACGAGTTCGTTTTAGTGTATAACATCAGATAGTTGGTTAAAAAATTGGGATATTATAGGGAAGCTTAGCTATATATTACGTTAAAGTACGGTAGTAGTCCAAAGCTACGCCTTCACGTAGCCCATCATCCACAACGACTCCCTCATCAAATCCTAAACATTCAAAAATCATCTGAACAAGACGTATCCCTACGATAATCAATTCTTCACGACCTACTCCAACAAAACATGCACGTTCCTCTTCACTCATACTTAGCAATTCATCCAAAACACTGCTGAAGTCGTCTTTATATAAAACAGTACCATTTACCTTTGATGCATCATATGTTTCATATGTCATTCCTAATTTATACGCCGCAATAGTAGTAGGAGTTCCTGCTGTTAACGCAAGTAACTTTGGTGGTGATAAAAATTGTGAAAAGTGTTGTAGCACCTGAACTCTAATACTCTGTAACTCACAATGCATATCAAAAATACTGGAAACTTTTTCACACAGTGTCACGATACCAAAGTCAAAACTTTTAGCTGTTATTGTCTCCTTTGATACTACTACAATTTCCGTAGAACCACCACCAATGTCAACTAATACCAATTCAGACACATCTCGTTGTAAAGAAGTGAGTCTATTTTGTACTGCCAACAAAGTAAGTGTTCCTTCTTTCTCACCATCTATAATCCTGAAATCCACTCCAGTACGACGTTTAATCTCCCCTAATAAATCCAACGAATTAGATGCCATACGTACTGCAGCTGTAGTAACCGCAATAACTTCTTGAGTCCTAAAATCGATAAGTTTTTGAGCTTCATGCAATCCACTAATAATTCTATTTTGTGCTAAAGTCCCAATTTTACCGCTCTCACTCAGTCCTTGTGCTGTACGAACAATTTTTTCAAAACTTTTTCCAAATATTACTCCATCATATTCAATAACACGAAGCGTATTGGAACCTAAATCAATTGCAATCATCCAATTTTTTCACAAATGTCAAATATCAGCATTGCAGGATTCCATTTTTCCAAAGAACCACGTTTGAGCATTTTCATATCAGTAGTTGTTTCATATTCTTTCTTATAAATAGTGAAAAAATAGAGTATGTAATCATCAATACCAAACATTCCAACATAATTTCTAATACCGTTTTCAAGCTCCAAAAAAGGTGCTTTTATGTGTAATTTTTGCTCCAACTGAACCGAATAGCTTTGTGCAAAAACAGTTGCCATACTGGCATATTTAGCAGGTATTGATAGATAAAATTCAAACTGTTTTTTTACCCCTTCAATATCCCCTCTAAGCACAAGCTGTAAAGAACTATCTACTGTTTTATTCCATGCTCCCTCAAGATGTTTTGCCTCAGAAGTGTCATATAGTAATGGATAAGAAGATAAATAGGCAAATGCATTAATATAATTCTCACTGACAATTGCATCAAAAAAGAGATGTTTCACCTTAATGGTCTCTAGCATTTCAGTAGCTTCAACTGCGTAATCAGGAAAAAAAAGCAATATCTCAGATGCTCGTTTAGCAATAGAAAGTTCGCCAGTACGATAATTTTTAACTGCCTGAATATAAAGCTTATCAGCATAATCTATGACAGCAGTGTATTCCGAAAACTCTTTGAGAAAAGGGTGATTTTTAATTAATTCAAAAAACTTTAAAAAATTACGTGACGTAATCACTTTTTTGAAATATTCATAAAGGCGCTTGTCAGCAAAAAGTTGTTGAATTAAAATTGTCTTCTCCGATATTCCTCTATAAGGAGCCACTAAAATTCGGGCTTGCTCTTCACCATTAGGAGTTAAAATAATTCCTTGAGCTTTAGTAAATAACTTTTTCCATTTAGCTTCTATTTTACGGTAAGGCTCAGAGTCTTTAAAAACAGGATATTGCTTAGCTAATGAATATGCAAGAGGTAACCTTCCTTCATTAACACTGAGCTCAAATTGAGCATATTTTTCATAATCTCGTAAAATATGAGCTATAAAAGTATTTTTTTGTACCACCCCTTCAAAAAGTCCAAACAACTCTTTAGCTTTTTGTTTTTCCCCTTTTTCTAAAAACAATCGAGCTTTTACAAGTACCTCTTCCCAAATTTTTTCCACCATTTCATAAGGTTTTGAGTACATAAGCATTGGATTGTCGTCAAGAGCCTGATAAAAAGTTTTATATCGTCTGGATTTCAACAACTCAATATACTGTTCTTGGTCACCAAAAAGAGGGTAGAAGCGTATATTTCCATCAACCGTTCCTATCCCTAAACGGTATTCGTTTTCAATAAATACCAAAGAACTTATTTCCTCTGATTCTTTAAGATAACGTTGTTTGACAAGCTCCATAGATTGCATATCATACAATCCAATATATCCAAACTTTGTCCCTACAAACACAAATCTCTTGTCATAGCTACTACACAACGCTGTGATTGTATCATTCATCTTTGCCAAACGCCTTAGCAATTGACCTTTTTGAATATCCCATACAATCAAATTGCCCTCTTTTTGAGCCGAAAGTAACCGAGTATCGGATAAAAACATTAGTCCAGAAATAGCTCCTGCATGTCCAATAAGTTTAGTAGGTTGTTTCATGGTGGCGAGGTTCAAAAGATTAATAGTACGATCAAAACTACCTGTTGCTACCCATTGCCCGTTGGGGCTAAATGCAACGGATGTAACATAATCAGCATGAGGAGGCATCGAAAATGCCAAACGGGCAGTTTTAATCGCCCAGACAAACACTTTACCATCTTGCCCACACGTAACACAATAGCGATTGTTGGGGTCAATAGCAACACTCTCTATCTCTCCTTGATGTCGCCCCAATTTATACAATATCTCTTTTTTTGTAATACTAAACAAAGCAGCTTTATTCGTATTTGGAAGCAAGCTGATAAAATATTCACCTGTACTGCCAACATCAACAATAAAACCAGAGCGCCTTGAATGGTAAATATTGCTCTTGAAACCACCAATAATTCTATAATCATCTACTGACAGAAGACGCAAAGTTGTTTGAGAATCAACAACCGCCAAATTCCCATTATTAAGCATTTTTAACTGGACAACTGGATTTTTAATATTAATTAATTTTAAAACTTCCATCGTCCCAGTACCTAATTCTCTTCACTACTAAGATAATGATTTTCATTTAGAAGTGAACGAATTTGCTGTTGATGTTCTTCGCCTTTGGTTTCCAAATGAATTCGGACATTGGCATCACCATATGCCAACGACGTAGAGGTGCGATCATACTCAATATGAACGATATTAGCATTAAGTTCTTGTAGCATACGAGTGAGTTGCATCAGTGCCCCCGGTTTATCTACGAGCGTCACTGTAAGCTTCATCTTACGACCTGACTTGATAAGCCCTTTTTCAATAATAATAGAGAGCAATGTCACATCCATGTTGCCTCCGCTAAGTACTATCCCTACTTTTTTTCCGATAAGATGCGGTAACTTATGGTGCAATAATGCCGCAACACCTACGGCTCCTGCACCCTCAACAACTAACTTTTGACGCTCTAACAAAAACAAAATAGCATTGGCAATCTCTTCATCATCAACACTTACCATCGTGTCCACACATTCCAAAATATGTCCTAGGGTTACACTCGATGTGTCTCGTACCGCAATCCCATCCGCAATTGTACGAACACTCACACTATCAATGGGCATTTTAGCTTCAAAAGAATCCTTCATCGCTGGCGCCCCGACAGCACTTACACCAATCACCTCAATATGGGGTGAAAGTTGTTTTATACACGATGCCATTCCTGAAATGAGGCCACCACCACCTACAGGAATAACAATAGCATCAAGATCATCTCTTTCTTGAAGCATCTCCAGTGCGATTGTCCCCTGCCCTGCCATTACCGCTTCATCAGCGAACGGATGGACGAATACCATCCCTTTTTGAGTGCCATACTCCAGTGCATATCCATATGCTTCATCATAATTTGAGCCTGACAGAATTACCTCTGCACCATAATAACGAACGCCATTAATTTTAGTCAATGGCGTAGATTCAGGCATAACAATCAAGGCATTTATCTCAAACATTTGTGCTGCCATTGCGACACCTTGAGCATGATTACCTGCACTGGCTGCTATAACACCACGCTTGCGCTGTGCTTCATCTAAAGACGCAATTTTGTTATAGGCACCTCTTATTTTAAAAGCACCTGTTACTTGTAAATTTTCTTTTTTAAGATAAATCTCACAACCACTGAGCTCACTTAAACGTGGTGCATGCGAAAACGGCGTATTAACCACAGTAGATCTGATTTTTGCGTGCGCTATGTGTATAGTTTCTAATGGTATCAAAAATACTCTTTTATATAAAATTCTCAAAAACTTTAGTTTTTGTAGTTGTAGGGGGTTGTAGGGACTTTAATCCATTCCACTCAGACAGATGCACCAAAATGGTACAAGAACCTCGCAGAGGTATTCGTTTGAGTGTATTACATTAAATATAGCTGGCGATGTTCAACCATACTACAATGATTTTGAACTACTTTCATACCTGCATCCAATGCTTTTTGTGCTGCTGCATTATTCACAATCCCTTTTTGCGCCCAAAAAACTTTGATATCACCTCGCGCAATACACGCATCTGCAATAGGTGAAAGTGCATCAGGTTTACGAAAAATATTTACCATGTCCACCGGAAATGGAATTTCTTCTAGTGAACGGTAGACTTTTTCACCCAAAATTTCGTCCTCTTTAGGATATACAGGAATGATCTTGTAGCCTGCATTTTGTAAATATTGTGCCACACGATAACTATCCTTGGTCGCATCTGGCGATAGACCTGCGATGGCAATCGTTTTAACATCACTCAATATGGCTTTAATTTCTTCATTATTCGCATTGACACTCGGGAATTCACATTCCATACATTTCTCCTGTTTTTCATAATTAGAGCTATTATACCCTAAAATTTCACACTAACTTATCACAGGATTTTATTTTTTTCTCCTATATAACGCTGTCGTGGACGTGTGATTTTCATCTCTGTATCATTTTGCAACTCTATCCACTGTGTTATCCAGCCAACACTTCGTCCGATGACAAAAATAATCGTAAACATTGATTTTGGAATTTTGAGTGCAGTTAAAATCAATCCTGTGTAAAAATCAATATTTGGATACAGTTTTCGTTCAATAAAATAAGGGTCATTTAGGGCAATTTCTTCAATTCTACGAGCAACTTTGAGGAGATTATCATCAATACCCAATTCATCTTTGAGACTATCAAGAAGTTTTTTTAGTATGATAGCTCTGGGATCAAAATTTTTGTAAACACGATGTCCAAATCCCATGAGTCGAAATTCGTCATTGGAGTCTTTGGCACGAGCTATAAATGCATCTACGTTTTTCACATCAGCTATAATCTCCAGTTGCGCTATGACCGACTCGTTCGCTCCGCCATGCGCACGCCCCCACAACGCATTAATCCCCGCTGAGATTGCTGCATACGGATGTGCTCCCGTAGAAGCGACTGAACGAACCGTGGAGGTTGAAGCGTTTTGTTCATGATCAGCATGGAGGGTAAAAATCGTATCAAGGGCCCGTATCTCCACATCTCGAATTTCGAGATTTTCCCCTGGATAGGCTCTCATCATATAAAGGAAATTTTCGGTAAACGATCTCTCAATATCAGGATAAATATAAGGAATTCCCAACGAGCGACGATATGTAAATGCCGCCAATGTAGGAATCTTTGCAATAATACGATGCGCCATCACCAGCGCTTCTTCTTTGTTGGCTACATTCAAATGCTCATAATAAAACGTCGAAAGCGCAGAAACTGCCGATGACATCATTGCCATTGGGTGAGCACGATCAGGAAAAGCGTTAAAAAGCCCTTTTAACCCCTCGTGTATAAACGAGCGTTTACGCAGTTCGTTGTCAAAAGCGGTCAGCTGGGTCTTGGTAGGCAGTTTTTCATTAAGCAACAAATAACACACATCCAAATAACTTTTTTTGGTTGCCAAATCAGTGATATCATAACCACGATACCGTAACTCACCCTTATCCCCATCGATATAGGTAATTGTTGACGAGCAGCTTGCCGTTGACGTAAACCCAGGGTCATAGGTAAACATCCCAATACTCGTATAAAGTTTTCGGACATCGATCACATCAGGCCCCAACGTGGAACTCAATATATCAAAGTCATATTTTTTGCCTGTTCGATTATCTATCAATGTCACAGTGTTCATGTTGCACCTCAAAATCAAAAATAATTATTCCTAATACATATTCTACACAAAAAGAAATATTTTCAAGACAACAATATGAGTTTTCTACAATAGAATAGTTCGTATGAAGTATTTTTTTTACTATCCACAATTGTATCAACAAATCAAAGACTATATTACAAGGAGACCTAAAGTGTTAGAATAAAAATGTATCAAGTATCAAATGTTAGTATTAACTCCCAAATCCGCTTTTAAATGAGTCTTTTTGGACGACAATGCTTTTTTGTTTTTCTTTGCGTACAGTGTCTTTTTCAACAAAGATTTTTTCTCGTGTTTTAGGATCCATCTCGGTGTAATACATCACTGCTGAATAGGTTCCAGGTGTTGGTGTAAATACTTGAGCTTGCTCGGGATTCATCTTGAGTTCATCAGTCGTAAATCGTTTGAGATCGTGCATATCTTTCTCAGTGCACCCAGGATGAGCGGCGATAAGATAATAGGTCAAAAACTGCTTTTTACCCTCTTCACGGTTGAGCTGATCGTAAAGTTTTTTGAAATCCACAAGGGTTTGTTTACCTGGTTTATTCATTAGGTGCAATACATGATCAGAGGTATGTTCAGGAGCAACTTTCATCTGTCCTGAGATATGGTGACGCACCATCTCTTTGAGATACTCATAGCCGTTGTTTTTGTCCTCATTGATAAGATCATATCGTACACCCGATGCTACAAATGCTTTTTTAATCCCTCTCACTTCTCGAAGCCGTCGCAGTAGATTAATCACACGAGAGTGATTGACTTTCATGGATTTACATAAATGAGTATCGTCCACACATCGCTGATGGGCACACGTACCGTGCTTGAGCTTTTTATTACACTCATAACCGTACATGTTTGCGGTAGGGCCTCCAACGTCACTAATAATCCCCTTGAAATCTTTGTACTGTGTAAATTGTGTCGCTTCTGCTATGATAGACTCTTCACTTCGTGTGCGTATCGTGCGCCCTTGATGAACACCAATCGCACAAAAATTACACTCACCCCAACACCCTTGATGCGTCATAATCGAAAATTTTATCGTCTCTAGACATTTGACAGCACCTTGAGGGCGGTGATAAGGATGTAGTTCTCTCGTAAATGGTAACGCTGATACTGCGTCCATCTCATTTTCATCCAGATAGTCAGCAGGAGGATTTTGGATACTGTAACGCCCATCTACCTCTTGGCATAACCCCATAGCACTTATAGGATCATTATTGTCGTAGAATGCATCAAAGAGATCGATGTACTTTTCCTTGTCCTCCAAACACTCTTTGTGTGAAGGAATACTCAAATACCCTTCACGAGGCTCCTTAGAAATATAACATACCCCTCGTATGTCATAAGGGCTTTTCCCTTCTTTGAGTGCTTTTGGCAATGCTATAATCGCACCCTCTCCCATTCCATAGATAAGAAAATCGGCTTTAGCATCAAAAAGTATAGGCTTACGAAGTTTGTTCGTCCAGTAGTCATAGTGAGTGACACGGCGCAAGCTCGCTTCAATACCTCCCAATACAATAGGGACGGTGTTTTTAAAATATTGACGAATGAGATTAGTATAGACTAGTGTCGCACGATCAGGGCGCTTGTTATTGACACCACCTGGAGTATAATCATCATTATTGCGAAACTTTTTAGTAGCAGTATAGTTGGAGACCATCGAGTCAACACTACCACCGCTTACGCCCCAAAAAATCTTCGGTTCACCCAGACGTTTGATATCCACATCACTGGAAACATCAGGCTGACCGATGATACCTACACGATACCCCTCACGCTCCAAAATACGTCCTACTGCCGCGATACCGATAAAAGGAGAATCAATATACGCATCACCATTTATGAGGATAATATCGCACTGCTCCCAGCCACGCTCATCCATTTCAGCACGAGTCGTTGGTAGGAAATCGAATTTTTTAGTCGGATTTGTTTTCATAGTCGAAGTGTACGGTGGATTCACTTATAATGGGCTATAATAGCACAGATAAATAATCAAAAAAGGTTAACCATGGATGCACAAGGGAATATTTGGATTTTATTAGCAGTTATCACTGTCTTTGTCATCGTTTTAATGCAAAAAAAGAAAGCGTAACTACTTCAACATCGCTACAGGTGCAATAAATGTCCCTTGAAAACGCTTAATACCTAGGCTTTTTATCTCTTCAAACTGTTCAGCACTTTCAATCGTCATTGCTATTATTGAAATTCCCAAACTTTTAGTAAGATTATTCAAGCTTTCACGTATGCTTCCATTTTCTTTGTCTATCATCATATCAGTCAAATAGGTTGTATTTGCTTTGACATAATCAGGACGAATAGTACGAAGATAATGAGCACCATCTGCAGGTAATACAAAATGATCAATTCCAAAATGGTAACCAAAACTTCGGATAACATCGACAAGCTGTTTGACTGAATCCATCTGAGACACTACCACTGCATTAGAGACTTCAAACCAAAGCGATGTTGTCGTAGTACTCGAAAAGAGTTTTAGCTGCTCTTTCAACCACTCAATATTAGTCGATTTTTGAATGAAGTTAACACTAATGTTGAGCGCCATTGGTGTTGCTATTTTTTCTTCAGTAATATATTTTAATACTTGAGTAATCATCGCACGATCAAGTGTATCCATAAGGCCAAGCGTAGTTGCAATAGGAATAAAGTAGCCCGCTGAGTGAATCGTCCCCTCACAATCCAGTAGTCGTAAAAATATCTCCTCATGCAACACAGTGTCCGTATCATTATGAATAATAACGCTTTGGAATGCCAATAAAAGTCGTGATTCTTCGATACTCAATAACAACTCTTTTTTCCACTCTTCACGCCCTAGCATCATTGATGAATCACCACTTGAAATAGTACTTAAAGCATATTTACCATGACTTTTAGCTTGAATAACACAATTATCAGCACGTGAAAAAAGCGATTTCAACGTATCATTAGAGTTATAATCCCCAACTCCAGCATTGACATTCATCTCTAAAATTCCAAGATTGTCCAACATGTCAATTTTCAGCTGTGTCAAAATCTCTTGGGTCGCTTGAGCAGTATCACTATACCCTTCTTGTGGAGACATAACCAAAAAGTCACCTTCGTTCAATCGTGCCAATAACGCATTTGAATTGGATGAAAATTGACTACTAATACTAGCAGATAGTCTAACTACAAGGTCATTATAGGCTTGATAGCCACACGATTTTTTCAAGTTTTCTGGCTCATCAATACTGAAAAGAACAAACGAGCCACTAGAGAGAAGAGAGTCAGCTTGTAGATAGTCAGGAAGCTTTGAAATAGCATATCTGCGATTATAAAGTTTTGTTTGAGCATCTTTGTAGAGTAGTTCTTGGTATCGTTGCAATGTTTCGTTTTCACGGTCAAAAATATCTTTGACTTTTCCCACCATCGCATTCATCGCCACCGTAACTGAACGAAATTCAGTCGTAAAAGGGATTTTATCTTCAAAAATAAATTGATTTTCGATAATAGCTTTGGCTTGATCACCAATTCGTTTTAATGACTTCAAACTCAATGTCAACAAAAGATACAACAAGCTAAATACAATAGCTCCCATCACCAAGAATGTCTCAATCAAACGTATAAAGGTCGAATAGAGTTGTCGATAGGCATTACCGGTATGACCGCTTACGTGTAGCGAACCAAATCGACTCCACCCCATCATAATATCACTGGATGCGCTGGCATTTTTGATCGATACAACGGTAATAAACCACTGAGGCACATCACTTACGCGCACATCATTGTTACGTTCATATACTACTTTACCTTCCAAATCAACCAATCGAATGCTTTGATAATATCCACTATCAAAAATAGCATTAATCATAGTGTCCATACTGGATGTATCGTTGGGATCAGCAACTTTGGAGAGGGATAACCCCAATGAATGTGCCGTATTCTTGGCATCAGTGTAGAGTTGATTTTGAACAAATTCGCTGGCAGTTTTGAAGTTTAGCACCATAACTAACGCTAAAATAATTCCTAAAAATAATGTTAACATCAATGCAAGTTGTTTAAATAAGCTCATAGTAGTTATCCCTTTTGTTGTTTAATGACGAGTTCGTCCCAAGGACGTTTTTGCTGCGCAGATGCAGGAACCAGTTTTCCGATCTGTGCACCTTTGGCTTTGAACAATTCATCTCCGCTAAAACTGTAAATCGGAATCAAATCATCACGCATGGTTGCCGGAAGGATTTTATAATTATAATTGTCCAGCACCAAAGGGATTGACCTAGGAGTTTCGTAGTAGGTTAGCACCAAATGGGCTGTTTTATAACGTATTGATTTGGCATAGGTCATAAAGAGCTTTGATGTCGGAACTCCAAGCTCTTTGAGTGTAAAGTATTTGGCAATAACGTAATCTTCACAATCTGCCTTATCATTGCCAATAAGCTCATAGCGTGTTGCCCAGTAATCACTCACACCATAAGTCTTTTGATCAGAAACGTAAGGAGTTTGATTGAAAAAATCATTCACCTTTTCCATTTTTCCCATCTCATCAAGATCCCTAGCTTCATTCATCTCTTGTACCAGCGCTATGGCTCTACGTTTTGCAAAAGGACCATACTCTTTTTCAATTTTGTCCAAAAATACTTTAGCAATTGAAAATTCAGGAGAGCTGATAAGAATGACAGAAAAAACCGCCAACACAAAAAAAAGTACAAATGTATTTTTCATCTGCTTATTGTAGCTAAATTTTAAATGATCATATTAAGAATGAAGAAGCACAGAGAGAGCAAGACGGTCTTTTACCTCAAGTTTATCATAAATAGACGTACAGTGCGCCTTAATCGTTCGTACTGTAATAGTCAACTTTTCAGATACTTCATTATGTGTCATACCTCGAGCCAAAAGTATAGCAATCTCACGCTCACGTAAGGATAATTTTTCCAATGCACTGTGTAACTCAACTGCTTTGGGCTTAGTTTGTACCAATTGTAACATAAGCATAGCAATAAAGTCGGGATGAAGCCACATTTTCCCTTCTTCAATCGTTTGATAGGCTGATTGCAAATGAGACTCATGCATCATTGCATTACCATATCCTGACACACCCATTGCGAGTAATTGTTGTGCTTTATAAAAATCTGGAACCATTGAAAAAACCATAACATGACAAGCATCGCATTTTAATGTATAGTGCAACTCATCATCAAAAGTAGCTACATCATCCCAAAAAATAATCCCATCACTGGGGCGATTTAGCTCATTAATTATTTTTATTTTTATAGGACAATACTTTTTAAGTGCTTTAGCCCAATGTTCCAACACACCATCCGATGGACTTACCAAATACAGTTTCATTAGCGTTCCGAAAAAGTATATTGCTTTGCTTTTAACAAAGGTTTCAAAATGTATTCCAAAACAGTTTTTTGACCTGTAATAACATCAACATTGACCATCATCCCAGGAATAATTTTCAAAGGCTTCTCTTTAGTTCCTAAATATTTTTTATTTGTCTGAATTCGAACGACATAATATACATTTTCTTTTTCATCCGTTTCGGTATCAGGACTGATAGTTGACACAACTCCATCCAATGATCCATACAATGAAAAATCATACGCCGTTATTTTTACCACCGCTTTTTGTCCTGGATAGATGAACGCAATATCAGAGGGTTTTATTTTGGCTTCCACCAAAAGTCCACCTCCGGTCGGAACGATTTCTATGAGATTATCACCCGGCTTAATAACGCCACCTACAGTGTTGACATAAAGTTTTTGAACAATTCCGTTAATGGGTGATTTTATTGCTGTTCTCGTAACCTGATCTGCCAATGCTGAACTCTCTACTCCAACACGCTGATTCTCAGTAATTGCCTCATTGAGCTCAAGACGTGCTTTAGTGACATATTCGGAACGTGCTTCACGCATTCTACTGTTAGTTTCATTTATTGCTGCACGTAAACGAGGTATTGACGCGCGTGCAGCATTATAGCGCTCACTCACATCACTAAGTTCCCGTTGTAATTTTAAAAATTCAACACGCGGCTTAATCCCCTGTGCTACCATGGGCTCCGAAATAGCAACCTCTTCTCGAATCAAATCTAACGAGTGCTTTTGCTCATTAATATGCCCTTGAGCCTCCATAAGCTCACTTTGTTTTTGGCTATTCAAATCCTGCAACGAAGCAATTTGAGAACGTAAACGCTCTTGGTTAGAGATAAAAAGGCTACGCTCTTGCATAATCTGCATGGGAATATTTTGCATATCGGATGTACTTGGAGCAAAAGACCCTCCTGTCGATTCTGCACGCAAACGGACAATTTTAGCACGTAATTCCGCTGATTTATATTGAGAACTCTCATAGGTACTAGAAGATTTTAGATTATCAACACGCAGTAAAACATCATCCGCTTTAACTTTTTGCCCCTCTTTGACCATGATTGCACTTACCATACCACCCTCAAGATGCTGAATCATTTGATTTTCACCACCAGGGATAACATTACCATCACCACGAACGATTTCATCAATAGGCGCCAAAGCTGCCCACAAAAAGAAAACAAAAATCGTTACTAGCCAAAAAATCAGTACACTTCTCAATCGATGAGGAGTATCTTCTAAAACAGCAGCCGAAATACTGCGCATAAACTGGTAATCATTCGCATCAAAATTAAATTTCTTTTTAGGGCTCATCCTAAGCCTCCTGATAGCTTTGCAATAACAGCATCACGAGGGCCATCCAAATAGACTTTGCCCTCATTCATCACAATTATACGATCAACCAAGGGGAGAACTGTATTTTTTTGGGTAATAATAATTGCTGTTTTATTACATAAATAACCCTGGAGGTTTGCAATCAAACGGTTTTCACTGAGCTGATCCATTGCATTTGTTGGCTCATCCATAATAACGATCCCTGATTCAAGTAATAGCGCACGTGCAATCCCAATACTTTGACGTTGACCTCCAGATAAACCCATTCCACGTTCACCTATAGGCATTTCATACCCTTGAGGATGCTTACGTATAAACTCATCAGATCCCGAAATCACGGATGCTCTAATCATTTGCTCATCCGAAACACGATTATTTCTATAGGCGATATTATCTTTAACACTTCCCTTGAAGAGATTAATATCTTGTGAGACATAACTAATATTTTGACGTAAATCAGCAGGATCAATTTGATTTATATCAATACCATCGACTAAAATCGAACCACTTTGGGGCTGATAAAGATTAAGTAACAACTTCGCAATAGTGCTCTTCCCTGAACCAATTCGACCAATAATTGCAACTTTTTCACCTGCTTTTATTGTAAAAGAGAGATTTTTTAGGGCACTAAATTCTGTATCTTCATACCCAAAGTTCACCTCTTTAAATTCAATATCACCTTTAAGGCTTGGACGTGTTACAAATTTTTTGCCATGTGGTCGCTCCATAGGTTGAGAAATAATATTTTCAATAACATCAAAAGAAGATTTGGCATCTGAGTAATTAGAAATCAACGAGGCTACCTGTCCCATGGGTGCCACCGCACGACTTGCTAATGTCATAATAGCAATTAGCCCCCCCATAGTTAGTACATGATCACCTATGAGATAAACACCAACAATGACCGAAATCACTGTCGTAAGTTGTGTTAAAAAACCTGTAACAGTAGAGATTGAAGTGGAAATGAGACGGGACTTTAAACTTTTTTGAGCGATTTCTCCTGTTGCCTCTTCCCACTGCCACTGCATCTGCCCCATCGTTCCAAGGGTTTTAAGAGTTTCAATATTTTGCAGCGCTTCAATCAAAATCGAACTTTTTGCCGCTGATGCTTTATGGGAGGCTTCAATACTCTCACGCAATGTATTTCGCATAAATAATGCATATCCAGCAATCAGTATCATCATAACAATAGGAACAAGAACCATCCAGCCACCAATAAATCCTATAACTAGCAAAAATAAAATAGAAAAAGGAAAATCAACAAGAGCTGTCAAAGTAGCATTTGTCAAAAAAGAACGAATAGAGTCAAAATCTTTAAGATTGCTTGCGAACGATCCTACTGATTTTGGATGCGATGACATCCTCAAATCGAGTACTTTTTCAAAAATAATTGAGGACATAATCACATCACTTTTTTTGCCAGCACTCTCCAATAACATAGCTCTCGTAAACTTCAAAAACGTATCAAGTAAATAGACAATCAAAACACCAGTAGAAAAAACCCACAACGTTTCTATTGCATTATTAGGAATAACCCTGTCATAAACACTCATTGTAAACAACGGTGTTGCCAACACAAAAAGATTCACCAAAACTGTTGCGTAAATGACATCACGATAAATATTTTTGGACAATTTCAATGTATCCCAAAACCAATGTTTATGCTTAACGTTGAGCGTCAAAGAATCAATCTCATCGTACACAAAAGGACGCTTAATAAGATACCCATATCCCATATATTCACGCTCAAGCATATCAAAAGGAACGTGTTCTTCAACTGCCTCTTGAGCGGGTAAAATAATCTTACAGGTTTTCATATCCGATGAAAAAGAATCCAAAATACAAGCGTTATTATTTTGCAACAACAAAATCATAGGTAGTTGCAGAGGAGAAATATCCAATAGATGTCGATTAATGAGAGTACTTTTGAGCCCAGCACGACTCGCAGCTCTAGCAAAAAGACTTTTGGATGTTTTAAGACTAAAAAGTTGCGGTGCTCCACCAAAAGGAGAGATTGGAAGACCTGCCATAAGTGCTTCAGCAGTATAAGGCTTGTGATAAATATGGGTAAAGAGAACTAAGCATTGCAAAAGAGGATCAACTCCAAATGCTGCGCCCTCAGGATCTTGCATTTCACTATGTTTATCATGTTCAATCAATTTATAACCTCTAATGCTTGGTAATGACCTAAAGTATATCCAATAATTACTGTTGAATATCTCTTTTGTATTTATCAACTTTACGATCGGCAAAAATAAGATTCTCAATACGACTATCGTTATCAAGTCTATTATCTAATGATTGTAATCCTACTTTTTTAAAACTTAAATCAGATTGTGTTCCTAAAATTGTTGAAACCATTGATCCCATAGCATCTAAAATACGATAATGAGCTAAGAGTAAATCATTTTCAGCACGAATAATTTGTGTTTGTGAAGAGATATGATCGTTTTGTGCCGTCGTCAAATCCAACAAACTACGTCGTCCTAAATCATACTCTTTTTCATACAATGCCAATGTTTTTTTGCTCGTAGCTTCGTATTGCTTGAGATAGGTCAACTGACTGGTTATGTTTTTACGTGCTGACCACGAGAGGGAGCCTTGCTCATCGAGCTTACGCAGAGTATCTCGTCTAACCTCTGACTCTTGATTGATTTTACTTAAACTTTTTTGGATTTGAGATTCATCGGCACCACCACGATAAAGGTTATAATTGAGTGTAATACCGTATTTTGTACGATCGTCATCCCCTGGCAATCCACCGACGCCATTTGCCAAACTTTGTCGCACAAAAGCATCAATCGAAGGGTAATATCCCTTTTTCAACGATGAACGTTGAGCATTAGCGGCTTTAATATTGTAATCATTCACGAGAACAGAAGGATTATGGAGACGAGCATACTCGCGCATCTCTTCAAGAGTACTTGGAAGTTCACCCAAAAATGTCCCTATTTGCAATTCTTGTGACTTAACACTTTTACCATACACACGCTCAAGATTGAAAAGCGCATCATCTAAGTTATTTTGAGAAACAACAAAATTAGATTGAGCCAATGCTAACGATGTTTCTGCTTTTTCTACTTCTGAACGTGTCGTCATCCCTGCATTAAATAGTTTTTCAACTTTTTTTGAAATATCCTGATTGTACGTTACATTGGCCCGAGCAATATCAACGATATCACGAGCTTTGACTGCATTGATATATGCTGTCGTAAAATTAAAAGC
>CAMBHX010000013.1 GCA_945867285.1 Sulfuricurvum sp. IAE1 | reverse complement strand
TCGTTCAAGCTGCGCCTGACCGTCATTCCTGCTTAGTTTTCAATGATCTCAAACTCAAATCTAAAAGTCTTTTTCAAGGTCTCTCAGTGTTTGTGGACGGGAATTATAGGGGAAAATAAAATAAATGTCAAGGGTTTTTTAAAAGAATTTGCATAAAAGTGAAAAAGATTCACTTTTTGTTTAATAAGCAACCGATACATAACCGCTTTCAGGACGAACAGTAATGGTAGCATTGCCCTGTGTTTGATGGCTTAAAGTAATAATACAATCCGTAGTAAGTAAATATGTATATATATTTGATATAAGTGGAGTTGCACTAGTAATGTATATATATGGACGACCTAGTGAATCAAATGATAATTCTTTACCTGTACCTCCAGTCGATAAACCACCGCTATTATTATTTCTGCCACTACAACTTGATGAAAAAGTTACGCTTCTAATATCATATCTTTTTTTCAAATCTGTTATATCACTATTTCCATCTAAAGTAACATTATTTAAAGGGTCTGTTGCTGCTTCATTATTTATAACATCACAATTACCATTATGATCTGTATCTGCATAAATTTTATACCAAACATTTGACGCAGTTGATGTGAATTCTATTTGCCAATTTTCTCGAAACCATATTGGTTCTTTTGGATTGTATTTATCATTCACCATAGCCAAATGTTGTGTATAACGAATATGACTAGCAACCTGTTCTGCTGCTTCTTGCAATGGATGACGATTGAAATTTGGCATAGCCAAGACAGCTAAAATACCTATTACTATAATAACAAAGACCAATTCGAGCATTGTAAAAGCAGAACGTTTCATATAAATCACCTGTAAACAATAATTGTATTAGCAATGATTATAACAAAAGTATCAAAAAAAAGAGGAAAGAAAAAAGTAGATGAATTCCCGCTTACACGGGAATGACGAAAATACACAAATATATAATACTAAATCTCGTCTGCGAGTTCTACATTGTAAAGAATATCGTCTGTTGGGTGACGATACATTGGCATACCAAGACGTTTTTCATCCAAGATGTGCCCGATAAATCCAATTGAACGGCCAACAACGAAGAATGCGTTGAGTGCACCTGCATCGATAAAGCCATTAATCTCTTCTTCAGAATAGCCAAGCGCTCTCCACATATCAACCATCAAGATACCAATAGTACCATCAACATTGAGAATCAGATTGTCTTTCTTAGAGGTTGTCAATTTTTCTACTTCAAGAGCAAAATCTAACAATGGAGTTGCTGGGAAATGCTCTGCAGCAAATTTTTTCAAACCAGATACACGAAGGTCCGGGTTACGAACTGATTTAATACGGTGCCCGATACCTGAAATCGTTTTACCCTCTTTTTTCATATAGTCAATGAATTGAGCTGGAGTCATACCGTTGTCATTTGCGTATTTGAAATAACGAGCTGCGTCATCAATCGCTCCACCAAAACGTGGTCCGATTGTCAAAAGACCTGTTACAAGTGAACTAATAACATCTTTACCAGCACGAGCAGTAACTTTTGCATTATGTGCACCAGAAACCGCTGGACCATGATCTGCTACAGTTTTGATAACAGTTTCAATGTATTGTGTTGCCCATTTTGGATAGCGTTTTTTGAACCAAAGTAAAGATACAACATCACCAATTCCAAAGCCAGTTTCTGGAGTTGCAACAGAGCTGATTGGATAACCAGCGTAGGTAGCCTCATCACCACGGTCATCCGAAATAGTACAAATAAACTCTTTTTTACGACGTACTTTTGGTACTGTTTTAAGCGCTGGTTCTGCGATATCCACAATAATTCCCTCTGCTTTTAGTTTGCCATATACTTGGGCAATGGTAGCTGGAAGATCATTGAAGCTCGCAGGTACAAAGATACCCGCTTCTGCCATAGCAGTGTTTTTATAAGCTGCTGTTTCTGCATCGGCGTTTGCACTAGCTCCTGCGTGACCAAACTGTACACCTGAGCTAAAATGTTTTGCAATCGTTCCAATACACCATGCAATGATTGGTTTTTTGATTTTACCTGATTTAACTGCTTCGATAACTTTGTACTCTTCTGTACCACCTACTTCACCAAGCAATACCATGTATTTCACTTCTGGATTACTCTCCATACGAAGAAGATTATCAATAAATACTGACCCTACAAAACGGTCACCACCGATTGCAACACCTTCAGAAATACCGTCTGCATTGATAGAAATAATATTTGAAAGTTCGTTGAACAAACCACCTGAACGAGTTACAAGCCCACATGAACCTGCACGGTGAAGCTTGGAATTGATAATATTTTCAATCGTTCCACCAACGTTTGCGATTTTGAATGCGCCCGGAGAGATACCACCAACTGTTGCAGGTCCAATAACAACCACACCAGCATCACGAGCCGCTTGGTTCATTTTACGTGCAAGACGCTCTGGAATCCCCTCAGCTGTTACCATTACGGTTTTGAATTGATCCTTGATAGCAATCGCTTCCATTGTAACATCGTATGCTGTACGAAATGATGCAAAGTTCAACAAAACATCTGCTTTTGGAAATGCAGCAGCAGCTTCTGCTGTATTACGGTAAACAGGAACCATAATCTCATCAGGACCATAGAAAAATTTCTCAAATTTATTACCTGATGTTGGAGCTACGATAGCAGCAACCGATGGTTTTGTACGACTAATAACATAATCATAATCTAGCATACGCTGAATAGCGCTGGCGTTGTTGTTCCAAAAAATGGCTTGTGTATCTTTAGTAAATAATGCGCCCATAGTAACCCCTTACTTCTCTAGTGCCATACGAACAATGTCAGTGACATGCGTTTCTGGCCCATAAACTTCGATATAAAGACCTAAACGGTCTGCTGCTTCTTTGATATCTTTCAAACCTTTTTCATAGTTTGGTCCACCACGACGTACATATATACGAGTATTGTGTTCCTTCATACGTTGGGCATACTCTTCAAACGATTGAATAATCCCTGTAAAAGTTTTGGCTACGTCGGTAAAGTTTGCAATCGCTCCACCAATAATAAGAATTTTATCACGACCTTTTGGATCTTTGTGACGTGTCATCAAATCCAACACTGTATCAGCATAAAATTTGGTTTCACCTGTTGTAGGTCCACCTGAATACTCACCGTAGTTAGCAAGATCAGAAACATTGCCTGACAAGTCTGCAATCGTATCAGCATATACAACTGATGCACCACCACCTGCAACCATTGTCCAAATACGACCCATTGGATTGAGGATAGTAAGCTTCAAGGATGCTCCTGATTTTGAATCAGCCAAGGCAATCGCTTTTTCTTCTGGAGTTTGATCTTCCATTCCAAATGCGGTTGGGAACTCTGCACCACACCATGCATCTGCCATCATAAATCCAGCGGTGTCATCTAAACGTGCCACAAGGTCAAGGATGTGCATATCATTACCCACCATAACGATAGGGTTAATTTCTAGGTATGCAAAGTTCTGATCACGGTAAAATTTATAAAACTGCTCTGCAAAAGCGATAAAACGCTCTTTATTTTCAGCAGGAATTCCAACAGGTACATTGGCACGAATCAAGTGAACGATCGAAGCGTCATCCATAGTGATAGGGATAACTACTTCATTGACTTTTTCTTCCCATCCTTCTTCTACTTCCATACCACCCTCAGCTGATAGATACAAAACGTCATCTTCTCCCACTGTGGTTGCAGAGATATAATACTCTTGTTCTTGCGTATGTGGTGTAAAAGGCTCAACAACGAAATGAGTCAATGTCCCTTTTTGTCCCGAAAGGAGAGTTGTCTCGTGAGCAATTTTTGAATCAATCCACGCTGCAGCTTCTTCGAGTGTGACATCACCAGGCTTGGTAGTACGAAACAATACTAAATCATTCTTACCACGTTTTCCAAAAAGCATATCAGGCTTTGCAACCAATGCCTCTTGTTTCAACCACTCAAAACCGTGTTCTTGCGCTTTTTTACGCAAATCATCACCATTAGTGACCAATACTGATTTAAAACCATAATGGAAACCACTGAAGTATTTTTCCCAATGCTTTGAGAAAATTGCTTTACCGTCATATTCACGAATCGCTCTTTGAGCCATGTGCAACTCCTTGACAAAATCTTTTGGCGCTAATTATAACCAATATGAGCTACTGAAATACTCAACTAATACTTATTTGTGTCAAAAAAGAACTATTTGCTTACTTTTGTAACATAAACTGTGTAGATTGGGACATTGATGTAACGTATTGTAACCTTTGTAGCTTTTTTGGTTAGCTCTTCACTTAAAATATTGTCTTGACATTCTTGTATGCCATAAAACTCTAATCTTTGTTGCATTTTAAAATCACTTTTTACACATTCAAAACCTTCCTTCTTTAATTCACGGGCCAATTCTTTGGCAACATGCAGTGGATAAGAAAAATGCTTTTGTGGGGTATCCATCCAAGCATAAAAAATCGGACTTCCCAAAACAGCTAAGAAATTCACGATCAATAGTGTAAAAGCACTGTAAAATAAAATTCGATAACGTCTTCTAAATTCCGGTAATCGCACTCGATAGGTGTGTAAAAATGTCTGTGCTGCCAGTGGGATTGAAAGCATCAAATAAGGTGCAAACTCCTCGACATTGACTTTTTGACGAAACGATAAAATAAGAGAAAAAATAAACATACTAAAGGAAATTGCCCACAATATATCTCTTTGTTTAAAAATAAAGCGACGATATAAAACATAAAAAAGATACATAAAAACTATAGGTGAGAAAATGGCTGTGTATATGGCTAAAGTATCTAAAAAGTGTCCTTCTGGTATCCCTCCTACGCCGGAATGAAAATACCAAATCGAACCAAAAAATAAAATTCCCACACTTGTTGCATACACATAATTCTTTCGTATTATTTCAAAAATCACGATAGTCAAGTAAAAATAAATTACTGTCAGATCTAATAATAAAAATAATGGAAGAACCAAAAGAGAATAATTTTTGTTCTTTAAATAGATATAAGCGAACAAAAACAAGAGGACAATTTTAAATCCAGCACCGTTAACAAGCAGTGCTGCGCTCATCACTCCCGGTAAAAGAGCATATACCAAAAGAATCCAAATTCTGTCATACGGACGTGTAACATAATATGATGAAATAGAATACAATAAAGCCATGGATGCGAGATGTAATACTATCATCGGCAGGCGTAAGAGATAATCATTGGAGCCAAAAAAGTCTAGAAAAAAAGTAATGTACGATTGAACTGCCGATGGAACACCATAGAGTAACTGAGCTTCAAAAAAACTAATAGAAAGCGATTGAATCTGCGCTAGTAGAAGTAAAAAATTTCCTAACAGCAGTACAACAAAAGCTCTATTTTCATTCATAATTTCAAAAAATTACCCAGTATTTCATGTCCATATTCCGACATAATGGATTCAGGATGAAACTGAACCCCATAAATCGGTTTATCTTTGATTTGCAGTGCCATAATTTCGTGATCATCGGCGCTATATGCTGTTGGGACAATCACATCAGGAAGATTATCTTGAGCAACAATCAAAGAATGATAACGTGTTGCTGTAAACATCTCTGGTAATTTATGGAAAATAGGTGATTCACCTTCTAGCCTCATTTTTGACGTTTTCCCATGCATCATTTTGTTGGCACGAACAACATTACCACCAAAGACTTGTGCGATACTTTGATGACCCAAACAAATACCCAAAATAGGAATTTTATCAGCAAAATAAGCAATTGCTTCTAGTGTCACTCCTGCATCGTCAGGGGTAGCTGGTCCTGGAGAGATAATAAGCTTATCGGGCTTGAGCGCTTCTATTTCCTTAACACTCATCTCATCATTACGGATAATTTTCAAATCTGCCCCCAACTCAAGACAATATTGGACGATGTTATATGTAAAGCTGTCATAGTTATCAATCATCACTACCATATTTTCCTCCTACCACTCTTTGATTACGTTGTATAAACTATCACGTTCGATTGGCTCAAATCCACTGTTTTTAATTAGTTTAACATATTCATCCAATTGCACACCATGAGCACTCTTGGCACCAGCTGCGGAATTAATGGACTCCTTTTCAATCGTTCCATCCAAATCATTAGCACCAAACTCTTGTGCCACCAAAGCCAAACTCACCGTCGAAGTTACCCAATATGCTTTGAGATTAAGGAGATTGTCCAAAATGATACGACTAATAGCCATAGTTTTTAAAATCTCGTGAGCTGTAATATACTCTTTGACATTCAAAAAATTATTTTCACTTTGATATACTAGAGGAATAAAGCAGTTAAAGCCACCTGTCGTGTCTTGTAAATCTCGTATACGCATCATATGATCAATACGATGCGAGCGCTCTTCTACATGACCAAATAGCATCGTAACATTAGATTTCATCCCTCGTTCATGCCACTTTTGGTGAATATCAAGCCATTGTTGTGATGTGACTTTACCCTTACAAATATAATCGCGCACTGTCTCATCAAAAATCTCTGCACCGCCACCTGGCATTGAATCAACACCGTTAGAAATCATCAAATCTAAAATCTCATCATAACTTTTATTGTACTCTTCGGCTAAAAAATGTACTTCCGCTGCGGTAAGTGCTTTGATGTGTAATTGCGGATGACGTTCTTTAATCTTGCGAAACACATCCAAATACCATTGCAATCCCGTATCGGGATTATGAGCCGATACGATATGTACCTCTGAAATACCTCTAGAAACGATATCATCACAAATCGTGAGAATTTCTTCATGGCTCATAGTATAGGGATTAGGATTTTTTCGACTAGCACTGTAGGCGCAAAATTTACACACGTCTTTACAAACGTTGGTAGGATTGATATGACGGTTAATATTAAAAAAGGTCTTCTTCCCGTGTAATGCTTGTCGCTTTTTGTCTGCCAATTCACCTAACGTAAATAGATCTAAATCATAAAGCGAAACCGCTTCATCAAAATCAAGGCGAATATTATGTTGTACTTTTTCGATAACGGTCATGAAAAATCTTTATTGCTTATTTATTATCGTATTATAGCGAAAGAAAAACGATAAAATGTGCTACAGAGCCACTTGCAAATCTAAACCCGAAATTATCTTCAAATCAGCATAGATTTAATAATTTTAGTTGCACAATTTAATTTTAGGCATCTGTTTCAATTATTTTAGCCAATAATGCTCTAAAAACGTTCATATTGCCATTTTTTAAACATTAGAGAGTGTTGATGGGTAGAAAAACACTCCTTTTGTCCTTGTTTAGGTTAGCAGTTTAATACTCTGAATCATTTGAATGGTTGTATTCATGTCAGCTTGCTTTTCGCATAGTAAAGTGTCTAGTATACAGGGGTCATTCCACTTTGTGCAAGCTCAAGAATTCGCATCAGTTTCTCTTCTTTGGATGAAAACATTCCCGATTCTTCTTGAAGTGCTGGAAAAAGAGTCTTTTCAAAATTAAGGATTTTAAGTGACATTTTAGAGAGGGTCGGTACAATGTTTGTCATAGAGTTTCTTGTGTCTTGGTTGTTTTTTGTCGTAAAGAAATTTTACCTAAAACATCAGGAAACTCGCCCTTAAAGAGCCTTTTTTAAACTTCCAAAAACCTTAAATTAGAGGGTGGATTTGGAGATTTGCAAGTGGCTCTACAATAATAACAAAAAGCAGTCCCTATGACCATCACCGAACAAATCGAAGATCTCATCGAATCCAATGGAAGTGATTTTGACCTTTCAAAGCTCTTTAAATCCTATATATCTGATTATAAAACTTCGTTGCCTCACGTCTTTGAGCGCAATCAAGGTAAAGACTTTCTTGTAACTCACACCAAAGCATTGGATGGAATTATTTCTTTGATGTATAAAACAATTTTACGTCGGATGTTTGGTAACTATCTCCCTATGCGTGGCAACATCCCCATCGCTCTCGTAGCACTTGGCAGCTATGGACGCGAACAACTGTGCGTGCATAGTGATATTGATTTGATGATTACCTACGAAAAAAATGAAGGATATAATACTGCTACTATTATCGAGAAATTTCTCTATCTAGCCTGGGATTCTGGGCTGAGACTTGGGCATCGTGTGCATGAATTGGGTGATTTACTGGATGCTTCACGAGAAGATATTACCATAAAAACTGCTATAATGGAGTCACGTTTTATTATTGGTTCTCCTTTTACATGGAATGCAACTCTTCACAAGATTAATCTCATTCGTGCCGACAAACCCAAGCAATATGTATTAGCAAAAATCAATGAAGCTGTAGTACGTCAACAAAAATTTCCTTTTTCAATGCAACCCAACATTAAAGAGGGTGTAGGTGGTCTTCGTGATGCTCAACTCCTCTACTGGATTGCCAAAACACTCTATGGCGTTAATACGTTACGTGAGCTAACAGGTGAACTTTTCAGTGAAGAACAGTATAAAGAGTACCGAATTGCATTAGAATTACTCTTTCGTGTTCGAAGCGCACTGCATCTACTTGCCAATAAACAGCAAGATCAACTAGTCTTTGATTTTATGCCATCTATTGCTCGTATTTTAGGCTTTAGTGATGAGCGTAAACTGGTTTCAAAACTCCTCGAAGCCCAATGGCGTATTCATAATTTCACCCAAATCTACACCAAAAAAATGACACGAAGCTATCTTGTCAACAAAGACAATATCGTTTCACTACGTCATGGCAGTATTTCAAAAGGATTTTTTGGTGTTGATTATACATTATATAGTTCCTATACTCTTAACACTCCCACTATTGATAGTCTCCTAGAGATTCTAATATCACTTGAGGATGTGCAATGGGAATTTGACGCTAGTGTACTGTTTCATTTCACCTACGTTCATATCAAGCACCCTCTGAAAGTCAAAACACATGCTCTTTTGCGTAAGCTTTTCGAACGAAATCATCTCTACTGTATTCTCAAGCTATTTTATGATGCTGGCATTCTGCATCACCTCATCGGTGCGTTCAAAAAAGTACTTCATCTTCCTCAGTTTGACGGTTATCATCACTATCCCGTGGATCTTCATTCTATCAAATGTATCGAAGCACTCGAAAATATCAAAGATCCACGTGTCCTTACACTCTATGAACCATTATCACTGAATGATAAAGTCCTCTTACGTGCTGTTGTCTTGCTCCATGATACGGGTAAAGGACGCAAGCAAGACCACAGTGAAGTAGGAACTAAACTCATAGTCCCTTTTATCAAAAGTCTCAAGCTCCCCTCCTCCATGGATGAGCGAGCTATATTACTAGTACGCCATCATGTCACTATGAGTAATGTTGCCTACCGAGAGAATCTCTACAGCGAAAAAACTCTCTATGCATTTATGTCAAAAATCAAAACTGCTGAAAATTTAAAACTTCTTTACATTCTCACCTACGCCGATATTAACGGTGTTGGAAGTGGTACCTATACTAATTTCGGTGCCAATTTACTCCATGAACTCTATGAAGCATCACTGGATATTGCTTCACAAAGTGATCGTCTCACCGATGCTATCAAGCGACAACATAAAGAAAAAAAGCTCATGTCAGACTTGGATTTCTCAACACTCAATCGAAACGAACAAAAAAAAGTGCTCTCCATCGAATCCAATCTCTTCTTTTTTAAACACACACCTGATGAAATAATTTCTCTTTCAAAAGAGGCTATGCAATGTCAAGACTACAGCTATCACACCAGTACTGAACGTGGCTTAATCGTCCATATTTTTCGTAGAATTCCCCTCAACCTCGGATATTTATTGGGGAAACTAAGCTATCTTGACGTGGCTTCAATGGATATATTTACCCTTTTTGATGGGATTAAATATTTCAAAATTGAATTTCTACAACGTCCACTAGAAGGGACAAAAGAACAAATTGAGCAGATTATCGATGATGCATTTGATATGACCAAAAAACTTGATCTCGTTAAACCCATTATCAAATCTAATGAAATCACGATCGATTGCGACCATTCACTTCATTATGCACAACTTAACCTCAATACTACCAACCAGAGAGGGCTACTTGCGTACTTCGTCCATTTGTGCGATGAAGCCAACATCAATATTGCAACTGCCAAAATTCACACCAACAAAAACACCGTTCGTGACCATTTCTTAATCGAAAAACAAACTGGAATGTGTGATAATGTTGCCCAAATAATCGAACAATTAACAGGAGAATAAAATATGTGCGGAATCGTAGGATACATAGGCTCCAAACCCGTCAAAGAAATTTTAATTGATGGGCTACGAGAGCTCGAATACCGGGGTTACGATTCTGCAGGTATTGCCGTACTGCAAAACCATCAATTTTCTCTTTTCAAAGCAGTAGGTAAACTCATCAATCTTGAAGAAAAAGCACAAAGCTATGAAAGCACAGGCTTCAGTGTTGGTATTGGGCACACTCGCTGGGCCACACACGGCAAACCCACAGAACTCAATGCCCACCCACATGTGGGACAAAACTCTTATGTCGTCCACAATGGTATTATTGAAAATTATCAAGAACTCAAAGCGATGCTCACTTCCAAAGGGGTGCAGTTTTTAAGCCAAACCGACACTGAGGTAATTGTCCACCTGTTTGAATACCATCTAAAAACTTCTCCAACCCCTTTTGATGCTTTTACAAAAACGCTCGAAGAACTCGAAGGAGCGTACGCCATTTTACTCGTTAATGCTTCTGCGGATAACACTATCTTTTTTGCCAAACATGGCTCACCAATGATTTTAGGACGCAATCGTGAAGGTGAAACACTTTTTGGATCTTCAGATGCGGCACTCATTGGAAAATGTAATGAAGTCATCTATCTCGAAGATGGTCATTATGGTTTTGCCTCGTCCGATACGGTTGCCTTATTTGATTCCAAAAATGTCTCTATCGCATTAAATTTTACTCCATTAAGCGAAAATAAACTCTCTGCTCAAAAAGAGGGCTTTCGCTTTTTCATGGAAAAAGAGATTTATGAACAAAGCACGGTGCTCTCTGATACTCTCATGGGACGATTACACGACGAAACAGTTTATTTTGAAGAACTTGACTCTTCATTATTTACAGGTATTAGTGAAATAAAACTCTGCGCTTGTGGCACGAGCTATCATGCAGCACTTACTGCAAGTTATCTCTTTGAAAGACATTCTCGTATCAAAACTTCTGTTGAAATCGCTAGCGAATTTCGCTATCGAGAGCCTCTACTAACGCCCGACACCCTTTTTGTTGTTATCTCCCAAAGTGGTGAAACCGCCGATACACTAGAGTCACTCAAGATGGCGAAAAAAGCGGGACTAAAAACATTAGTCATCTGCAACGTCGACAACTCCTCTATGGTGCGTCTCGCTGATGCTAGCATCCTCACACGAGCTGGAATTGAAAAAGGAGTTGCATCCACCAAAGCGTTTGCCACACAAGTCGCTGTTTTATGGATGTTAAGTCTCTTTATAGCTCATGAGCGTTCAACATTAACCCCTAGCGATTTAGCACATCAAATCAAGATTTTACGCTCTATTCCCTCCATTGTAAAAGTAGATGTAACCCTTCACGAACAACTTCGACGACTCTCTAAACGCTATTTACATGGACATGGATTTTTCTTTATCGGACGAGATGTTTTCTTTCCCTTAGCTCTGGAAGGTGCTCTCAAGCTCAAAGAGATCAGCTATTTACATGCTGAAGGGTATCCAAGTGGGGAAATGAAACATGGACCTATAGCTCTTGCTGATCCTGAGCTCTTCACTATCGCCCTACTACCACAGCATAAACTTTATGATAAAACCAAGAGCAATGTAGAAGAACTTAGCGCTCGTGACTCTACAATTTGTTCTATTAGTCCGTTGGATTTCGACAAAGCAGACGATCATATCCGTACCCATATGCACGATGATTACATGCAAGAATTTTTTGAAATGATGGTGGTACTTCAGCTTCTATCCATGGAAATCGCTGTACGACTTGGCAATGATGTCGACATGCCTAGAAATCTTGCCAAAAGTGTCACTGTAGAGTAATTTTTCTAGATAAAGCTAGATTTTTTAACTCTCCAACATCCGAGAATGATATTTTGTACTGATATTTCCACCCTCACGTTTTGATTCTTTCATTGCTAAACGAGCATACTCTATACATTCAGATAATTCATCGTGATGTCTAGGAAATGCGCAGCTGCCAACACTAACTGTTACTATAAGCCCACCAGGAATTACCTTAAGTTTTTTAGTTGCAAGCAATACTCTAATTTTTTCACCCACACTTGCGACATCATCAGGATTACAATTATATAATAACACTACAAATTCATCTTCCCTCACTCGGACAATCAAATCAGACTCTCGTAATGAATCCATAAGCGTCCTTCCAATAAAAGCAAGAACCTTGTCCCCAATTTTATCTCCATACTTATGGTTAATAGTCGTCATAAAGTCTATATTCATAACCAAAATACCATACGGGATACTAGAGCGCTTAAACTCCTTGGATATCTGCACAATACGCTCATTAAGATAAGAATGGTTAAATAGTGTAGTCAGTGAATCTATACGCTCCAAAGTGTGAATACTTTCTGCCATTTGACGTTGTGCTATTTCAGCCCTAACAGCGTTCATAGTTCCTGATATCAAAGAACTTTCCTCTCTTATAGGATGAAGCTTGTTCTTATATTCGCTTACCATTGATACAACTACGGTACTGTCAGGAGTTATAGCGCAAGGAAAACAAATATAATGTTCATTTGGCGTAATCATCTTAGGACATATTCCACCACTTTGTGAGGAATCAACAATTTCCATATTGCGTGCTGCCCTACATCCACTCACCGCATCACACAATACTTGCTTCATTTCATATTCAACAGTACTTTTTTGGGTTGAACTACAATTATGAATAATATTAATATCATCAATTTCAAATTTTTGTCCAAAATGATTAGCAATATGATAATACATCTCGCTGGCTGTTATATCTTTTTGAAGTGTTTGTGAAAATGTTTCAATTTCATAAAAGTGTTCACTCCCTACACTCAGAAGTTCAAGAGTATCTCCCGAACTCTCTTTTTGAAATAAAGATCCAAAGTTCAATCGTATTTTTGCCAAAGAAGTTTCAAGCTTTTGCATCAAATAATTGAGTGAAGTAGTATCTTCATCCTTTGCTAATTCTTCATCTATTCTAGCTCTAAAGTTTCCTTCCCCAGCTTGTCTCACACATGTCCCTATCGCTTCAAAACGATCAAAATAAATCAAAATTTTCGTCTGAACAACATAAATCATCAATCCAAAAAGAATCACTAGCAATATTATCGCTACAACAATGTTGTGAAAATTCAGTTTTTTAAGGTCGTTCGTTTTCATCTCAACAGAAATAACACCTAGTGTATCGCCAGCTTTCACATCATGACAACCCAAGCAATCAATATTTTTGGTATTTACTGCTTTATAAGGATAAGAATATCGAACCATTGAATCCTCAAAAATCCCGCCACTGCTCACAATGTATTCTTCACCACTCTCCAGAACCGACTTATCAATTCCATCACGAGCTTCTTGTCCGGATGACCCTTCACCATATTGATTGCTCACTTTGCTGGAACGGGCAATCCACAAATCTTTCATCCCTTCTAATGACGAAATTTGTTGTAAAAACTCTTCATGTTGTTCCATCGTTCCATTAACCATATGTGCGTTAAGACCCGACTGGATAATTCCAACCGTAGCACGAGCTTGAGACTGCGCACTTTGTGCAGATGCATTACGCCAATCCCAAATACTGTTATAGGCAATAATAATAAATAAAACAATCAAGGAAGTGTATAAAATGAGAGAGACTTTGGTTTTTAAACGCATAAATTATACCCTTTGAGTAAAGGGTAGATTATAAATGTTTTAGCCTAAATTTAGGCTAAAAGGTGATAGCTTAGTGACAGCCACATCCTGTACCGCAACTTTCGCCACTTGATGCTTTTGGGGCTGCTGCCGCTTGCGTTGAACATGCAGATACACCTGGAGGTGTATTAGGTTGGATTGCTTGATTATCAACTCCACCATCCTCGTTTATTTTTTCAATTGTCACCCACAAATCTTCTGCCGCTGCCATATAACGTTTGGCTGTTTCAGAGGTCGGAGCAAAATAGATCACAGGTTTTCCTTCGTCTCCACCTGTACGAATAGCTGGCTCAATAGGAATTTGTGCGAGAATGTGAGTATCAAACTGTTTTGCCATCGCTTCAGAAGTACCTTTTCCGAAGATATCGTACTCGACACCCGTATCTGGAGCAATAAATCCTGACATATTTTCCACAACTCCTGCGATAGGAATATTGAGTTTTTTGAACATATCCAAACTACGGCGTGAATCATCCAGTGATACCATTTGAGGAGTTGTTACTGTAACCCCAACGGTTACAGGGACACTCTGTGCAAGCGTCAACTGAGCATCACCCGTACCCGGAGGCATATCGATAACCAAACAGTCCAAATCAGACCACAAAATATCGCGCAAAAATTGCTCAATAGCTTTCATGATCATAGCACCACGCCAGATCAGTGACTGCCCCTCTTCCATCAACGAACCCATAGACATAACTTCTACACCATATGCTTTTAATGGGAGAACTTTGTTGCCAATAACTTCAGGTTTTTGCCCCTCAAGACCCATCATACGAGGGATATTTGGACCATAAATATCAGCATCTAAAAGACCGACTTTTTTGCCTTGCATTGCAAGTGCAACTGCCAAGTTTACTGATGTAGTAGATTTACCAACTCCACCTTTACCTGAACTAACCATAATAAAGTTTTTTACCTGAGGAGCAATATTTTTACCCTTAGATGAGCTTTCACGTGGCATTTTGGGTGCTTGAACATTAATAACAACATTCTCACAGCCTGCAAGCTTTAACTCATCAGTAGCTTCAGTGGTAATCTGATGTGCCACTTCGGGAGCACTTGAGGTAATATCGACAAGAACACTTACGCTTTTGCCATCTATTTTAATCTCTTTAACAAATCCAAATGCAACGATATCTTTCGTAAAACCTGGGTAAGTAACTTTTGATAATGCTGATTTAACAATTTCTTCTGTCATTTTATAATTCTCCTAGTATGAATTTTTTAACTCGCACTTTTTGCCGCTTCATCCGCAATCCATGCAATCGATTCTGGGTTTTCCATAATCTGTTGCGTAATTTTATAGCTACAAAATTTTGGTCCACACATAGAACAAAACTCCGCATCTTTGAACACTTCTTGAGGCAATGTCTCATCGTGATACTCACGTGCACGCTCTGAATCCAATGCCAACTCAAACTGTTTGTTCCAATCAAATGTATAACGTGCATCACTCATCGCATCATCAATGTCCCGTGCACCTTTACGTCCACGAGCAATATCTGCTGCGTGCGCTGCGATTTTATAGGCAATAATTCCTGCTCGCACATCCTCAGCATTTGGTAGTCCCAAATGCTCTTTTGGTGTGACATAACACAACATCGAAGCTCCATGCCATCCACCCACAGCAGCACCTATTGCTGAACTGATATGATCATAGCCTGCTGCAATATCAGTAACCAAAGGTCCAAGGATATAAAACGGTGCTTCGTGACAGTATTCACGCTGGATTTTCATATTACGCTCAATTTGGTTGAGAGGAACGTGTCCTGGCCCCTCGATCATCACTTGAACATTTTTCTCCCATGCACGTAACGTTAACTCACCCAACACTTTGAGCTCGCCCAGTTGTGCTTCATCGGATGCATCCGCTAAACATCCCGGTCGAAGTGAATCTCCCAAAGATAACGAAACATCATAACGGGCACAAATATCTAAAATCTCATCAAATGCCGTATAAAAAGGATTTTCACGATGATAATGCATCATCCATGCCGCCATGAGTGATCCGCCACGGCTTACAATCCCCATTTTACGCTTGGCAACTTTTGGCATAGTGGAGAGCAAAAATCCGGCATGAATTGTGAAATAACTCACACCTTGCTGTGCTTGACGCTCTAGAACATCTAGCATAACTTCGATACTCAAATCTTCAATTTTATTGTTCACATCATGTAAAATTTGGTAGATAGGAACTGTCCCGATAGGAATCTTTGAATTGGCGATAACTGCTCGACGAATCTCATCCAAATCTCCTCCCGTAGACAAATCCATTGCTGTATCTGCCTTATAGTGTTGAGAGACTTGAACTTTTTCAATCTCACCTTGGACATCACTGGCAATCGCTGAAGAACCAATATTGGCATTGATTTTACAACGAGATGCAATCCCAATCGCCATTGGCTCTAAATTTTTATGATTTACGTTAGCAGGAATAATCAAACGCCCTCGTGCAATCTCACTTCGAATAAGTTCTTCATCTAAATCTTCGACTTTTGCAACGTATTTCATCTCTTCAGTAATTATACCTTGCTTAGCATAGTACATCTGAGTACGGACAGTATCATTTTCTCTGGATTTAACCCAATTGGTTCTCATACTTTTACTCCTTGGATTTTCATAAAGTCATAATGGACTTATAGATAAGACCCCCTAAAAGAGTCGTATCTATTTTAATGTAAATTAAAAATTTCAACAACAACTAGGGATAGAAATTTTTTCAAATAAGATAGGAATTTATCACAAACAAGATAAAAAACAGCTTTTTAAGTGTATACTTTCGTAACAGTTAAATTAATTAGGAGATATATTGTCCGATTTGACACTTATCTTACTCGCAGCAGGCAACTCTAGCCGTTTTAAAGTCCCAGTCAAAAAACAATGGCTACGGATAGATCATGACCCAATGTGGTTGTTTGTTACTAATAGTATCGTATTGTTAGCAAACTTTTCGAAAGTAATTATTGTCGCTCATCCTGATGAAGTCAGTGCCATGAAATCCATGTGCAATTATACTATTATTGCTGGTGGTGAGACTCGTCAAGACTCACTACATAATGCACTTGTTCATACTACTACGTCTCATGTTCTTGTTAGTGACGTAGCTCGTAGCTGTATTAGTGCTGATCTTATCCAACGACTTCTTGCCCACCAAAATGAAGCTGATTGTATTGTCCCAGTTCTTAATGTCTCTGATACTATCGTGTATCAAAATGAAACAATCAACCGAGATAACGTCAAACGGATCCAGACCCCTCAACTTTCTAAAACCGAGAGTCTGAAAAAGGCTTTAGAAACATCCCAACAATTTACTGATGAGAGCAGTGCTATGGTGGCATCAGGGGCGACCAGACTTTTTGTTATGGGTGACAACACGGCAGATAAAATCACCTATACTGGAGATATTACCTCGTTGCATTGTCTCAAATCCCCCTCTAATGTTACTTTTACAGGTAATGGTTTCGATGTCCATGGTTTTCAAGAAGGAAAAAAAATGGTATTGGGCGGCGTTGACATTGAAAGTTCTTTTGGATTTTTAGCGCACAGCGATGGTGATGTTGCTATCCATGCCCTCATCGATGCTCTTTTGGGTGCTGCATGCTTAGGTGACATTGGTGAATTATTCCCAGATACTGACAGTATCTATAAAGATGCTGACTCCAAAGAACTTCTAAAACGTTGTGTTCTTAAACTGCATCAATTTGGTTTCGTTGTCTCTCACGCCGACATCACCATCATTGCACAAATACCCAAAGTCTCTCCCTACAAAGATCAAATACGAAAAGTCTTAAGTCAACTTCTAGGTATTCCCTCCTCACGACTCAATATCAAAGCAACAACAACCGAACATCTTGGCTTTATTGGGCGTAAAGAGGGAATCGGAGTACTTGCAACTGCTTCACTACACTATTTTGATTGGAAAAATGTATGAATGTTTTAATTATCGAAAATGAGATTTATCTCGCACAGAGCATAGCATCCAAACTAAGTGAGCTCAATCACAACTGTGATATTGGAAGCTCCACTAAAGATTCTCTAAAAGGGATTCCTTATGATGTCGTCCTCCTTTCAACCAATATCAGCGGACAAGATATTTATCCTGTAATTGATACCTATAAAAACTCTGTCGTTATTCTTATGGTATCCTATGTGAGTAATGATACTGTTTCAAAACCGTTAGCCGCAGGTGCAAAAGACTATATCCTAAAGCCATTTATGATTGAAGAGTTAATTCGTAAAATTGAACATTTTCAAAATCATGAACGACTTCGTCATCAAAATCTGACCTATGATCGCTACCTCAATCACACCTTTGGTGGTATTAAAATCCACGAAGATTTTGAAAAAACTGAACTTCCTACAATGATATGTGGTGGTCATCAAAAATATGCAGATGCATTTGCCTTTCGCTATGCTAATCATCATAAAAAACAACTTCATTATATTTCCCTCAACTCTCCAAATGCTTTTGCGGAGATTATGGCCATTGCACCTCATGGGGTTATTTACATTACCGACTATCAAAGTCTCAAAAAAAATGACACCAGAGCATTTTTTGATCTCGTCTCAAAAAGACAATGTATTATCTCTAGCACAGAGCGCATAGATGACACACCTTTTGGCATCATTGAAATGGAAAATGAAAGCAATTTTTTTGATAATGGAGAAATTTTACCAATCGAAGAGTATGTTAAGTATATTATGATTAATTTTCAAAATAAATTCCCAGACACCGAACTCTCCAAAAAATTGGGTATTTCACGCAAAAGCCTATGGGAAAAGAGAAAGAAATATGGCATCGTCAAGAAAAAATAGAGAACTTCACATCGATCAAGAGGCATTAAGTGCCCTCTCATTACTAAAAGCTGGAATGCTACTTCCAGTGACACGACTCATGAATGCAGCCCAATGTGCAAATGTCCTTGAAACTGGACTCTTTGAAGACTCAATTTTTCCCTTTCCACTTATCCTTTCCCCCAGTGGAAAAACTAATGAAGCGATTTTAACCAGTGCTCATAAAGATGAGATTTTAGATTTAATCTGTGATGGATTCATCGTAGGTGAACTGTGTGTTGACGAAATTTTTTCTATCAATCCAACCCAACGGCTTCAACAAATCTATGGAACGCATGACCTCTCACACCCTGGAGTCAATGCAACATATAAACGTCTTGGGAACTACGCTGTATGTGGTGAATATACCGTTCAGACAGATTCAATTAAAGCACTACAAGCTTCCATCCAAAAAGCCAAAGAAGGGATAGATGCTGAGCATACTACTGCTATTTTTATGGCTGCTAATCCTCTTCATAGAGCACATGAGCGTCTCATCCGCCAAAGTCTAGAGCGTAGTGATTTGATTGTTATTTTTCTCCTAAAACCCTATGACAACAACAATGGTCTTGAGTATGCCTTGCGCTACGAAACAGTTAATTATTTTATTAATAATTATCTCCCTCAAGGTAGGGTTATTATTGTCCCTCTTGAGAGCAGCTATCTTTTTGCTGGGAGCAATGAAATTTTACTGGATGCCATCGTAGCACTCAACTATGGATGTGACCGTCTGATGATAGGGCAAAATCATGCAGGCATCGGGATGTATTACGACAAAAATACTAACAAATCGATTGTTGATCGCCTTGAGAGCCTGAAAATCGAAATTTCTATTGCCAGCGAATACGTTTATTGTAATCTGTGTAAAACACTTGTCAGCGTCCAAACCTGCCCCCATGGTCACCACCACCACATTTCCTATAACTCTGAATCCATTTTGGAACTGATGAAAGAGGGATTGCTCCCACCAGCCGTTTTAGTACGTAAAGAGATTTCATCGCTAGTTGTTTCCAGCTTGTTTCCCAATCGTTTTAAAAACCTCTCTAAACTCTATTACAACATTATGCCCATCAACGGTCTTCTCGAAGAACACAGTGAAAAAGACTTTTATACTGAACTCATGAACCTCTATCAAACAACATCATTAACATAAGGAATACTCATGAATTGGCTTTTTCTCACCCTCTTCAAAAGCGGTCATTCGCCCAAAGCTCCTGGAACTGTTGGGACACTTGTAGCGTTACCATTTGGGGTCATTATTTTGATGTATGCAGGTTCCCAAACGCTTTTGTTGTTAAGCATTCTTATCACTCTCATCGCAATCAAAACAATTGATAACTATGAACTGCAAAGCGGCATCCACGATAATCAAAAAATTGTTATCGATGAACTCGTCGGGATGTGGCTTGCATTGGCAATTGCACCGGGGATAACGTTTGGATGGGGTGAAATTGGTCAATGGAACAACGGCATAACCGTTCAAATCATCCTTAGTTTTATTTTCTTCCGTCTTTATGACATCAAAAAACCTTCCCTTATCGGGCGAATCGACCGCGAAGCCAAAGGGGGATGGGGTGTTATGGGTGATGATATTCTTGCAGGCTTTGCCGCAGGGATTACTACTGCCATCGTGTGGCAGTTGATCTTAAAAAGTGGGTTGATTGGCTAAAAGAAACTCTATTTAAAATGCCAATGGATCATCCGTTGGCTCAATCTCTTCAAAATCCTCTATAATCTGGGTCAACATCTTCTGAGTTTTGCGAATTTTAGCAATATAGCCATCAAAAATATATTTAGATGCAGGAAACTCATTTGCAAGTTCTGTATAGATAAGTTCACGCCCTCCCAAATGACGGTTGATCTCAGCAAATGCTTCTTCGAGATACTCTTTACGTGTCGTATGACGAAACAGTGCTTTGATCATCTTTTTGCGCTCTTTGATCGGAAGAGATTCATCAATAGCCTCAGCAATACGCTTGATGTCAAGACGTGAAATATAGACACCACTGTGATAGGGAGCCAATAACTTATCGCCTAACTCATCCACAAATTGCGGAGCATACTCATCTAACTCCTCAGCGTTTTCATCGCTGGTTGTTTCACACGAACCATCCTCACATTTTCCACGCACGAAGGCATCAAATTCAGCTCTCAAATCACTAAAATCAGTAGTATTCATAGGTTTTCTCCTGTAATTAAATCATAAAAGTAGTGGCTCATTGCATTCATCGCAATTTCTTCGTCAAACGTATCGGCATATTTTTCTAATGCTTTTTGAGTAATAATCTCACCGAAGAGTTTTCCCTCAATGATACGAATAAAATCGCACACTCCTTGCGTTTTCACTTCATCACTCGCCTCGTCAATCAACCCAAGCGCCTCCTCTTGATACTCACTGGCAATCATGGCACCATTGAGTTTAGAGCCACGCATTTGTGAAATCGTAAACCCAACATCATCAGGACGAATATTCATGGGTATCATCATCGCATTCACCCCATTGGCTTTAAACAGCTTATTGACACTCACTGACATTCGACTGCTGTGAGCATTCTCAGCTATATAACCATACAACAACGTCTCAGTTGTAATAGCATTATCATTGTTCATCATTTATTTAACCCCCACAATTCCATAGCCTCTTCTTCTTCAAGCATACAACGTCGGCATACTTTTTCACCTGCAATTGAGCTAAACAATGTGTCACATTCATTACAACGACGCACCTGATAAGTAATTAGGTTTTGTACCGTAGGCGTATACCACTCTTTGAGATTATACGACGGTGACAACGTAATTGCATTAGGCTCACATACATCATGACACAAGTGGCATTTAATACACAAAAAGGGATCAAAATCAATTTTTGAGTTACGCATATCAGAACTAAGTGCTGCTGTCGGACACACACGATAACACATTTGGCATGTCGTACATAACGTCTCATCCAAAAGCTTTTGAGAGGTAAAACCTACCTTTGATCCATCCACTACGTGCAATACTTCTGGGACAGGAGAACGTTTAAGTGCCGTAAAAAAAATCTTGCGCCGTTGTGTTATTGCCTTATTTTTTACCGACGTAGTATTGAGTGACAAGAGTGAGCGTTCTACAAACTCATCCGTTGATTTTTGAATCTCTTTTTCAAAATCACCTTGGATTTTACCAATCCCTGACAGATGAAATGTTTTAAAAAAATCACGTCGTTGGGGTACCTCTTTTTCTTGACTAAATCCTAGGTTGTCAAGTTGAACATTTGCATCGCTACGTGTGGCTTCGAGTAGATAGTTCACGTCTTCTATCATGGGGTAAAATTTCTCTAGAACTTTTTCACCTATCTCGCACTGTTGGCAATGACCTGTATCACAAACAATATCTCCCTTGAGCTTCACAAGAGAAATCAATACTTCAGCACTCATGCTCGCAATACACGGTACATTTTTTTGGCAAGAAATTAATTCATCCGATCCACTCACAAAATCAAAGAAAAAATCAGTGGGGTTAAAATCATCCAGACTTAACGCTTCACT
>CAMBHX010000012.1 GCA_945867285.1 Sulfuricurvum sp. IAE1 | reverse complement strand
ACGCTCATCGGATGTTGATTATGGTATAGCGCTTTGCATCCAAAAAGCATTAAATTTTAAATTACGAGATGCTAATAAGAGACTTCAAGAATTATTGGTCAAAAATCCACAGCACTCTATTTTACATTACAATTTGGCTCTTACCCATGCACAACTAGGTGAGTACACATTAGCATATAATCATTTTTTACGTTCGTACCATTTGGATGCCAATAATTATCTTGCAGGTGTTTTTGCTATTATGACCTCGGAAATGGTTTCAAAGCCAAATCCAAAGCTCATTTCTATTCTCAAAGAAAATTTAGCACTTGAAAATGATACCGAAGAGTTTACGCTCTATCGAACGCTTTTAGAAATCAGCAGTAATAACTTCAGTGCTTCAAGTCGTTGGTTGGACAATACTTATAAAGAGAGACCTCTTTATCTTGCTATGAATATTATTATAGCTCAAGAGCTTGGTATGGATGATAGAGCAAAAAAAGCATCTCAAAGGCTTACAAAGCTACAGCCAAACGATACTTTACCTCATTTACTATATATTGATACACATTTCAATCAAGAAGCACCTAAATCCTACGCAAGACTTGCCCATGACTATCTCAAAAAACAAAATTTATTTTATAATGATCTTTATTTCGGTCCTCAGATTGTTAGAGACAAAGCTATCTCAATGGCCGCTATTACTGGAACACTTTTTCCTTTAATTCAAAAACTTGAAAGAACCCTTCAAGTTACCAATGAAAATCACGCTAATCTGATAACAGCACTAGCGCTTGCACATTTTTATAATCAAGATTTCGAGAAATCTTATGCCCTCTATAATGAGGCTATCGACAGCTACAAACTTAATGATGAACGCACTCTCTTTATGGGGGCTTCTGCATCCATAGCAGCAAGTCATCCTCAAAATGCGATTGCTTTACTTGAGCTTTCTAAGATGACTAATCCAAACTATCTTGAAAATCGTTATGCACTAGGGCTTTTATATTTACAAGTACAAAATAATCCAGCAGCAGTAATACAATTTGCTAAAATGGGGAACAGTGGATTTAAGTCCAATATGTTTGATTTTAGAATTGATACTAACAAGCTTACTAAAGAGCCATTAACCTATCATTCGTTATGAAATATATCCCACAAAGTCAGAAACCTCTAAGAAAAACAAATAAGATTAAGACTTAAAATGTCCCAAAACAGTTTCACCTGCACGAACATCACTTCCAGCGTGAATGTTCAGATCTACATTAGTAGGAAGATAACAAATTGTTCGTCCGCGTGCCAAAAAGCCATAGCGAGAACCTTCTCTCATTTTCTCTCCGATTCCCGCATCAATACGCAATGAAAAACAGCTCTCAGAACTAACATGCTCAATAAATATTTCATTCCCTTCAAGAGACTTAAATGAAATAGCTGCTTTTTCATTAAGACTTTCGCTCAAAGGATGATGTAGTCCCAAGGAGAGACCATGTCTGATTTTGTACCCCTCCATCTCCCCATCAAAGGGAGAGCGTAATAGTGATACATCCCATAATGAATTAAGAACGGTTACTTTTTTCATATTTCGTTCGTTAATGAGAGCTTCTTCAACTCCTAGAACTACTCCATCAATACAACTCAAAATAGTCAAAGGTTCATTGAGGGCTGAATTTCTTTCAGGATTACGGAAAAGGATCAAAAATGCAATCAGAAAAGTACCTGATATGAATATTAAAAATGTTAGTTGAGTTATCACGAAAAAAAGAAAGAAAGTGGCAGCAAAAGCAATTGGAAGCCACCCTTGTTTGGATAAAATAAATGTATCGCTATGGGTTGTCATAAAAACTCCTGTGTTACGATGATTTAACTCTCTTGAGCTGTTTCTTTTTTGGATGAAAGTTTTGTTGGAATATTATTTTCATCTTCAAATACCTCAATAATAGCACGAACCTGCTCACCCGTAATATTTTCCTTGGAATAAAGTAGCTCTACCATTTTCTCAATAGCACCACGGTACTCTTCAAGTCTCTCTTTTACGATACTATAGCGCTCATCCAATGTTCTTTTTATGAAGTTATCCATGGCTTCAGACATTTTTTCACTGTATTCTTTTGCCTGAGACATACCGCCTCCCAAAAAGCTATTACGCTGTTTTTCCAAAACCATCAACCCTGCCACATCACTCATCCCATACATCTGAACCATTGATTTGAGAATATCTGTTGTTCGTTCGAGGTCATTAGCTGCACCTGTAGAAATTTCTCCAATAAATACTTCCTCAGCAGCACGACCACCCAAAAGAACATCAATTTCAGCAATAAGTTCATGACGTTGCATAAGATATTTATTCTCTTCAGGAGTGTTAAGTGTGTACCCTAATGCGGCAAGACCACGCGGGACAATGGAGACTTTAGCGACCTTTTTGGCACCTTTGGTAGTTTCTGCCAAAAGTGCATGACCACTTTCGTGATAGGCGACAATACGCTTCTCTTTTTCATCAATACGACGGCTTTTTTTGGACAATCCAGCAATTCCACGCTCAACTGCCTCTCTCAGATCCGCTAAACGAACCGTTTTTTGGTTTTTGCGTCCAGCTAACAGTGCCGCTTCATTGATTATGTTGGCTAAATCCGCCCCCGCTAAACCAGCAGTGAGCCTTGCTATTTCTTCGAGATCAACATCGCTGTCTTTTTTAACATCTTTGATATGAACATTGAGAATATCAATACGCCCTTGATAATCTGGTTTATCAACAAGCACTTGACGATCAAAACGCCCTGGACGCAACAGTGCTGGATCCAAGATTTCAGGACGATTCGTAGCTGCTAAAATAATAACAGGCGTGTCAGTTCCAAATCCATCCATTTCAGCAAGTAATTGATTGAGCGTTTGTTCACGCTCATCATTGCCTCCCATCATCCCACCAGCTGCACGACTTTTTCCAATAGCGTCAATCTCATCAATAAAAATAATAGATGGAGCATCTCGTTTTGCTTGCTCAAACAAATCACGTACACGTGCCGCACCAACCCCTACAAACATCTCGATAAAACTCGACCCTGATACGGAAAAAAATGGTACTTCTGCCTCACCTGCAACCGCTTTTGCAAGCAATGTTTTTCCTGTTCCTGGACTTCCTACGAGTAAAACACCTTTGGGAATTTTTGCACCCAGCTCAACGTATCGTCCTGGTGACTTAAGAAAATCAACAATCTCCTGAACTTCTTCTTTCGCTTCTTGAACCCCCGCAACATCATCAAATTTCGTTTTTGGCTTTTCAGAATTAACAAGTTTTTTGGAACTTCCCATCCCTAAAATACCACCACCCATGCTTTTTTGCATACGTCCTGCAAAAAACATCCAAATAGCAATAATGATAAGAAAAGGGAAGAGCCAACCAAACATTTCTGTGAACCAATTAGTTTCATTAAAACCGCTGTAGTCAATTTTTTGAGTATCTAGCAATGTAATAAGCGATGTGTCTTCTCCCAAAATACGACGTGTCGTATAGGCAGTTCTAGCTACTTCATCACTACCAAGAGCCCGTATAGAGGTTTGTCCAATCTCAACACTTTGTACTTTTTTGGAGATAATAAGATTTTTCAGCTCAGCATAACTCACTTCTTGGGTTCGTGTCGCTTGGTTACCGTTTACTTTACTTCCAAAGCTCCCTTCATCACCAACAAATACTTTGAAAAGCATAATCACTGCAATTGAAAAGAGGGCAAAAGCCAATAATGGGTTTTTATTGAAAAAATTATCATTTTTATTTGATGGAGTTGGTTTTTCGTTGTCAGCCACGAGTTTATCCCTTTTTGGTTACTACAAGCGTCACCCATTCGTTTTCAACGATGCGCTGTGTGAGTTCATATTTTTTATAAGCTTTTAAAACTTTATCTTCATATTTATCCATTATCCCTGAGAGAATTAAGACTCCCTCATCTTTTAAACGTTTTGATAGGTCGCTGGCGATAAACACAAGTACATCTGCCACAATATTAGCAACGATCACATCGTAAATCTCATTGCTTTCTTGAACAGGTCCTTCCCAAAGTCGTCGATACTCAAGACAATTTTGTTGTGCATTAATTATTGCGTTTTCAACTGACAGGGGATCGGTGTCACATGCATCAACAGTAGCACCCAGTTTGCGCGCAGCCATAGCAAGAATTCCGCTGCCACATCCAACATCCATAACCGTATCACCCTGTCGTACATAGGATGCGATTGCTCGCAAACAGGATGCAGTTGTCGGATGATGTCCTGTTCCAAAGGCAAGCGCTGGATCTATAGCGATATTAAGCATACCATCTTTAGAACTTTCCCATGTCGGATGAATATAAAAAGGGGGGATTTCTATAGGTGTAACAGCATTTTGATACTGCGCAATCCAATCATCATTTTTCTCTTTAGTAAGAGTAAGTTCTAAATCGACTACTTGTCCTAGCGAGGACTGAAGGGCTTGAGCAAATTGTTCAATCCCCCAGCTGATTGTTTCAAGGTCTTCTTCACTACGAATAATAAATCCATCATCTAACTCTTCAAACCCTACAGGTACAACATCAACTAAAAAGTCGCCAAATAACTCAAGGTGTGATGATGGCTTAACCACCAACATGTAATAGTAATCTTGCATTAAATCTCTGTGCCGAGAACCGCTGCCAGTTTTTCTTTAAGAACTTGAGGCGTAAAAGGTTTCACGATATAGTTGTTTACTCCTGCTTTGAGTGCGGTTATGACCTCCGCTTTTCCACCTTCAGTTGTTACCATAATAATAGGTAAGTCAACAAAACGAGCATCAGCTCGTACTTTTTTTACCAACTCTAAACCATTCATCTCTGGCATATTCCAGTCGGTGATTAGCATCCCAGTATCTGGATTTTCATTGAGTGCTACCCACCCTTGGAGGCCATCTTCACCTTCTAAAACATCCTCATATCCTAAGCGGGAAAGAGTGTTTTTGATGATACGGCGCATTGTCGAACTGTCATCTACTACCAATAATTTCAAAGCGTGTCCTTTGTAATCAATAAAATTTTTAAAGAATATTACCCCAATAATAGCTAAATCAACTTTGTGTGAAGTTTAAAAAAAGCGTTTTAGCTCAATTCTCCCCTCGTAAAATGCTTTTCCGACGATTACACCTTCAATTTCACCCGTTTTTAGCAATGCTTCAATATCACTATCATCCTTAACGCCACCACTTGCTATCGTAGGTATCCCGCAAGCCTTCGAAATTTCCAAAGTAAAATCAACATTAACACCACTCAATGTTCCATCTCGTCCAACATCAGTACAGATAATCGCTTCCACTCCCGCATCCGCAAAAAGTCTTGCCAAATCGGTTGCTCGCATTGAACTCACTTCTCCCCACCCTTCAACTGCAACATAGCCATCAATAGCATCAATCCCTACAGCTATTGGATATTTTGCTGCCATTTTTTTGACAAATTTTGGATCACGAAGCGCAATAGAACCCAAAATTAAGCGGTTAATACCTAAGTCTAAATATTGCACTATTGTCGCTTCATCCCGAATTCCGCCACCTAGTTGTAGTTTTACATTGCAATTTTGGCGAATAAGGCGTATCTGATCTAAATTTTTGGGCTCACCTGCAAATGCACCATTTAAATCTACTAAATGTACCCAGGATGCGCCCATTTCTTCAAAAGTTTTGACCAACTCCCAAGGGGTGTCTGAATAAACCTTAGCGCTCTCCATAAGTCCTTTTGTGAGGCGTACTGCTTTGCCGTCTTTGAGATCAATTGCTGGGAAAATAGTCATATGTTTTATCCTTTAAAGATTAATAAAATTTTTTAAAATATTGAGGCCATTTTTATGGCTTTTTTCAGGATGGGGTTGTATTCCCATCACATTGTCGTGGGCTATAGCGCTAGTAAATCGATATCCGTAAATACTCTCACCAATACTATCACTCTCATGAGTACACACTGCATGATAGGAGTGGACAAAATAAAGATAGTGCGCCTCATCCAACCCTTTAAACAGAGGATGCTTTTTCGTCATCATCCGATTCCATCCCATATGAGGAACTTTCAAAGGAGTATTAAATTCGCTTTTATTAAAAGCTATTACCCTGCCTTCAATCAAGCCTAATCCTTGCGTTAATCCGAACTCTTCGCTGGAGTCAAACAGCAACTGCATTCCCAAACAAATCCCTAATAGATACTTACCGCTATGTGTATATTCACGTACGGCTTCATCCATCCCACGCTGTCGTAAATGTTCCATGGCGTCCCCGAATGCTCCAACACCCGGTAAAATGACTTTGTCATACGTATGTAATTTATCCGGATCAGACTCAACAATAACACGTTCACCCAATAGATCAAAGGCATTTTTTACACTGGCAAGATTCCCCATGTTGTAATCTACAATAGCAATCACTTCACTTCTCCAAGACGAGTAAATTTGATATAAACTGCCAAACCAATCAATAGTGTTGAAACTCCACCAATAATGTAAATTGCATTGATTAGCATATGAGGCTCTGTCATAGCAAATTTGAATACCAACATGAGTGCCTCTATTGATAATGCGATAACAATCGAGCCTAAGAAACGAACCATCGTTTTGTGAATATCAGTTTCGGCATCTTTTTTACTTCGCCCTAAAACCTCTTCTTCAAATAAAGTTTTAACTAAATCAAATATGGCTAGCGACAAAGTAAGCAGAATAGTGGATTCGAATATATCTTTAATTTCTATCTTGGCATAATGACCAAAACCGTACATCAAAAACCCTTCAATACCTTTGATAAAGAGTAGTAGTGCTACGAATGTTAATGCAATCGTAAAAATAGCATAAATAGCTCTAAAAAATTTACCTGCATTACTTTCGAGTGCCAAAGGATGTGCAATTTTTAGCACTTCGGTAAGCGGAAGATCTAAGCACGCAATATAAATAATTTTCCCATTTTCATCAAAAATTGGTTCCGATGCTGTTACGGTCAACTCATCGTTAATAAGTGAAGGATAGGGATCAGTAATTGTACATCGGCGTTCGTGCATCGCACGATAATAATAAGCACGAGAGGAGCGATTTTTCCCTGCGTCATCCTCTTTTTTGCCTTCTTTAAGATAGGTTGGTCCTACTTGATTGCCTGTAGCATCCAGTAAATAAACAGCTTCTGCTTCTTGTAGATCTCCTTTTATTTTGCGTAGACGTGCTGTAATAGCATCAGCAGTAGCTGATGGGAGATGATTAGGTAGGTTTTTTTGAAAAAGATAGCAAAAATAGGCCCGTGCTTTGGGGCGAATCTCAGAAAATTGTTGTATGTCTTGAATGACCATTTTGCCCTCTTTCTTTCATATAAAATTAGGGAAATTGTAGCTTAGTTGCGCTATAGTTATCCTTATGAATTCATACCCTATGCGTATCGCTATCGTTCGACTTAGTGCCCTTGGTGACATCGTTAATACGGCTGTTGTCTTACAAATTATTCACAATGTCTATCCTGATGCTGTGATTGACTGGTTTGTAGAAGAGGCATTTGCGCCCATTCTCGAAAATCATTCTCTTATTAATGAAGTGATTCCCATACCGCTCAAACGGCTTAAAAAAACCCGTAGTTTTGCCTTGCTAAAAGAGATAATACGCACTCTTAAATCACGTGAGCACTATGATCATATCATTGATGCGCAAGGACTTCTTAAGTCGGCACTCGTGGCTTTGTTTCTGCCGGGAAAAGTACATGGATTTGATTCTAAAAGTGCCAGAGAAGGTGTTGCATCATGGTTTTATTCTAGTGTATCATCAATTCCTTATGATATTAGCGTTATACGGCGCAATGTGATGGTTATAACGCAAGCGCTACAGATCCCCTACACAGATGCCTTAATAGAAAAAAAAACACCTGTATTTGACTGTTCAACGCTCTCGCATGAACCTAAAATTGCACTTGTCATTGGTGCTTCGTGGCCTAGTAAATGTTATCCCAAAGAACGCTTCGCACTCCTGTGTGACTTGCTTCCCTATCCTTGTCATCTCATTTGGGGAAGTGTTGGTGAATATGACGATGCGCTCTGGATACAAGCATCCTCCAAAAATGCTATCGTAGCACCCAAAATGTCCCTCAAAGAGTTGGTGGATTTTATTTCCAACTGTTCACTTACTGTCGGAAATGATACGGGACCCACCCATATTGCATGGTCGATGAACCGCCGCTCTATCACCCTATTTGGCCCTACAAATGAACGAATGATTTATCCAACACCCATTAATGCTTATCTAAAATCTCCCTCTCATGTAGATATTTTTCACATCAACAAAAATGATTTTAGTATTAGTGAAATATCCCCAGACGAAATTTTACAAAAAGTACAGGAGCTCTTATGATAGGATATAGACTTTTTTTAATTCTTGATTTTTTATTGATGCTTTTACCTAAATTTTTACGGAAAGGACTGTTTATCTCTTTGGCAAAACTGGCACACTGGATTGCATTCTCTCGAAATCGAGTGATTCAAGCTAATTTAGATTTTGCATTCAAAGATATGCTTAGCCTATCCCAAAAAAAAGAAATTCAGTCTTACTGCTATAGAAATCTTTTCCTTAATGTACTGCAAACGATGGAAAACCGTCGCAATAGTGCTTCTGATTTACTAAATTCTGTTACTTTTGTTAATAGTGAAGCAGTGGATGCATTACTGCGTGATAATCGTAGTATTATTTTTGTTTCCGCTCATTTTGGAAATTGGGAGCTCGGAGGTGCAGCACTTTCATCACTAATCACTCCTGTATCCTCTATATACAAAGAATTCAGCAGTTCAGCATTTGACCCCTATTTACTCCAGGCACGTACCAATCATCGCATGGAGCTCGCTGAAAAAAACGGTGCCCTTAAGCACATTGCCAAAGCACTCAAAAATGGACGCTCAATTTTACTCATGATCGATCAAGCTAGTAATGAACGCACTGGTGTCATAACAAACTTTTTTGGGTCTCCAACCTATCACAACTCATCAGCTGCACTTTTAGGGGCAAAATTTCATACGCCTATCGTAGGCGTTTACATCACTACTCTCGATGACAAAAACTACACAATCCATTTTGAAGAACCAATTGTTGTAGCAAGTTCAGATGAAAAGAGCATTTTAGACGCTACACAAAAACAAGTTGATGATCTAGAGAGAGTTATTCGTGCCCATCCAAAACTATGGTTTTGGTGCCACAAAAGGTGGAAAAAGGAGTTTAGAGAGATTTATCGCTGATTAAGTTACACTATCTGCTTATTAGTCTACTTGATTTTAAGTATTGCCATGATTGGTAAATGATCTGAATATCCTTCACCTAAATGATGTTTAGGTTTACTACGGCTTTGTTGCCAACGATAGGGTTTGTTTTTGTAAAATAGATACGAGGCATCAAATCGCTCGAAACTTCCTTTTACATATTCTATCCCCTTTTCATCAATTAACTTTTGGGAAATGATTATATTGTCTAGTGCTTCATTTTGTCCTCGGAATTCGTGACTCCAACGTTTTGATGCTTCTAAATCATACCAAAGATTGTAGAGATAAGTGTTGTTATCCCTGAGTGTGGCATAGGTAATGGGCTTTTCGTCTTCATCGATGGTTTTTAGAATATGATTAATTCCTGTTTTGCCATCGGTATCGTTGTGTTTTCGAGAACGGACAAAGGTTTTGTATTCTTCATAATCAGAGTTTAAATCTCCAAGGATGACAAAAGGGTCGTCAAGATTGGCAGTGAGATATTTGAGTACTTTGGCGCTTTCGATACGCATACTCTCGGGACCACTTTTGGATTTCCAGTGATTGACAAAAACGTGCAGTATTTCACCATTAATATTGATTTTTGCCTCTAAAATATCACGGTAGGCACGGCTTTGACTCACCGAATGGCTTAGGGCACTTTTGATGGGATATTTACTCAAAATAGCCACAGCAACCGCAGAATTGCGCTTTTTAGCAAAAGCATAATATTGATAATACAATCCGTCTCTATTGAGTTGGGCTTTTAGCTCTTTGAGGGCGGTTTCGGATTCAATTTCTTGCAGACCGATAATGTCGGCTCCAATGTCTTTGATAACCTTAGAGGTATTGGAAAGTTTGATGCGATGCATCTCATCGTTCCAGCCCCATGAGGTATTGGGGACGTATTGTTCATATTCATTTCCGTCGTTTTGCATATCAAAGAGGTTTTCAACATTGTACGAGGCTATTTTCACATCAACTCCTTGTGACAGTGTTAGTAGTGTTAATAATAATCCTAAAAACTTCATGAAGCAATTCCGTTGAGACGCAAGAGGTTTTTGGTCTCACATTCGCGCCCCATCATCTCAACAAAGAGCTCTTGCATATCTTGGGAACCTCCCTTGGCCAAAATCACCTCTTTGTAGCGTTGTGCCAAGGGTGAATCAAACGTCCCCTCATCGATGATAGCGTAATAAGCATCAGCACTGAGAACTTCCGCCCATTTGTAGCTGTAATACCCAGCAGCGTATCCGCCGCTAAAGATATGACTAAAGCCATGTTGAAACTTATTGTACGAAGGGGGTTTGATAAGCGCTGTTTGTGAGCGTAACGTATCAAGCAGCTCTTGAATCTGCTCACCTTGATACAGTTTTGAATGGAGCATGAAGTCAAACAGTGAAAATTCCAGCTGGCGCAGCATAAATGTAGCACTTTGAAAGTTTTTGGCACGTATGAGCTTGTTGATCATTTCGTCACCCAGTGTCTCACCGCTGATATGGTGTTTGGCAAAGAGTTTAAGAACGCTGGGCTCAAAAGCAAAATTTTCCAAAAACTGGGAGGGAAACTCAACGGCATCCCATGCAACACCGTTGACACCGCTCACCCCATGCTCCATGGCAGTACTCATGGTATGGTGAAGCGCATGCCCCATCTCATGAAACAGTGTTACTACATCATCATGACGCAAGAGGGAGGGAGTAGTCTCGGAGGATGGAGGAAAGTTACATACGATAAAGGCACTAGCGAGATGGATATCATCGTCGTTATCTTGGTGGTGGGTTTGAAAATTGTGCATCCAAGCTCCACCTCGTTTGTTTTTACGTGCTTCTAGATCAAAATAAAGACGTGCACGAAGAACATCAGCGTCATAAATGTCAAACATGGTAGCTTTTTCATCCCACAATTGTCCCTCTTGCTGGATGAAACGAAGTCCAAAAAGTTTTTCTAAAAAAACAATCATCCCATTTATGACACTTTTTTGTTCAAAATAGGGGCGATATTGCTCTTCATCGATGTCGTATTGCTCAATTTTGAGTTTTTCGCTGTAGTAAGCGGTGTCGTAGCTTTGCAGATCAAGTCCCTTGGCATACGTTTTGAGTTCGTTGATCTCTTGTTGCGCTTGTGGGCGTGAGGTGGTGGAGAGTTCACCCAGAAACTTCAATACAGCATCCGTTGAGGGGGCCATTTTGGAGGCGAGTGAATAATCACTGTAGCTTTGGAATCCTAATAGTTGTGCCATCTCGTATCGAAGTGCCAAGAGTTCATCTATGATAGCGCCATTTTGGGGTGCACGTGTGGTGTAGGCTCGATAGAGTTCTTCGCGAATAGTACGATTGGGTCCATAGGTCATATAGGCGATGTAGGAGGGACTTTGGAGGGTGAAGCGGTATTTGGTGACACCATTGTCCACAAATCGTGCCTCTTCCAAGTCACTCTCGCCGATTCCCTCAACATCTTTGGGATCATCAATGATTTTTTCATAGGCATTGGTAGCATCCAAAACATTTTGGGAAAAATCATTGGTAAGGGTACTTTTGCGCTGATTGATCTGTGCTAAACGCTCTTTGGAAGCCTCATCTAGATGAGCACCTGCTAGTTCAAAATGCAAGATGTTTAGATCAACAATGCGTTGCTGTTCGATAGTGAGTTGCGGATATTCGCGAGCCTTGATTTCTTTAAATGCTTGATAAATCTCCAAGTTTTGTCCCACAAATGTTGAATAATCGGTTAGGTGTGGAAGTGCATCAGCATATATTTTTTGAGTCATCTCACTGTTATTGACAGCATTAATGTGGGACAGCGGGGTAAATAACAGCTCCATCTCTTCTTCCATTGTATCAAAAGGGCGAATAAAGTTTAGATATGTTTTGTTAGGAGTTGCCAAAAGTGTTTCGATGGTGGAATGATTCTTGACAATGAGTGTCGTGAGATCATCGATAAACGTATTTAGATCAAGTTTAAAATCAATAAATTGGGACATTGTTATTCCTGTTAAAAAGTACCGTATTGTACTCATGTGTTGGGAAAAAATGGGTAAAATATCGTAATTTGTCATAAAAGGACGTTTATGGGCTCAAAAGCCAAGTTAGTGTTTCGGTATATTTTTGTGGGAGCCCTCTCCCTTTTTCCTTTGATTTTAGTGATTATAGTTGTTAATTATTTGAAAAATATGGGAGTAAGTGCCTATTTGTCACTTCATGACTATACCAATTCAGCAGGTGTGACGGTATTTTTGATGATGGGAGTTGTGACAATGTTTGCTCTTTTGGGCTTTTCGATCGAAAAATACGGGCGTTCTATTTTTGTTGCAGCAATTGATAGTACGTTTGAAAAAATTCCCGCCATCCGTTCTGTTTATTCTGTTTCAAAGAAACTTGCAGCTATGTTGGCAGGTGGTGAGGATGGAACGAAAAAAGAGGTGGTATTAGTAGAATATCCCAAAGAAAACGTCTGGGTTCCAGCCTATTTACTTAACCGCTATGAAAATATCTGTGTCCTTTTTATCCCCACATCCCCCAATCCTACAAGCGGATATACCGTACTCGTGGATGAAAAATTGACCAAAAAAACAACACTTACCCTACAAGAAGCATCGTCGTTCATCATTAGTATGGGGGCTGATTTTCCTCAAAAAGAGGAAGTGTCAGCACTTATTCAAACTCATCAAACTTCGGCTCAGGTGCATTAAATTCTTCGATTAGTTTTTGCTGATAGTTAGGAACTTGTGCGTAGAGTTGTTCAAATACTTTTTGACCGTTTTCAAGTTTTAATGATGTATCGATGATGACATATGATAGGTAAACACTGTTTTGGTCTATAGAGAGTCGTAGCTCATCAAAAGTGTTGTTTTGACTCAAAAGATAATCATATAGTTTCTCTATTTTATCCATGGGTATAGTACACAGTGCTGCATCAGCAATCACAATACCATTATCATAATAGTCCACATCGATACGAGTGGCACCACATTCAAAACGCCAACTTTGTTGTGAACGTCTAGCAAGGGTGACATTGATACTCAGGGCATCGATGATTTTTTCGATGAGAGCTATTGTGCTGGAGGGTTTGTAGCCGATACGTCGTCGTTTGGCGACTTCGAGTTTTATTCCACATTTTGGACAATAATCATTAATGATTTCTTCTTCCGGAATGAGATTTTTGCAGGATACACATCGAATAATATTGGATTTCCCAAGAGCTTGAAAATTTCCCAAACTCTCTTGGAGAAGATAATAGGGAAGGGCAAAACCTAAGTTGTTGGAGTTTTGGATAATAAAGGTGTTAACCCCGATAATCTCGCCTTTTTCATTAAGTAATGGTCCTCCGCTATTTCCAGGGTTGATGGCCGCATCAAATTGGATATATTCAACTTCTCCTTGGAGTCGCACTGCTTTGGAGATGATCCCCTCGGTTGTAGAGTAGTTGAGGCCATAGGGGTGACCAATAGCGATTACTGTATCGCCATCAGCGATGGCTGTTTGGGTAAAGTTTAGTGGGTTGTTATAGTGAATAGGTGATGGAGGTTGAATAAAAGCCAAATCGTATCCCGCATCATCATAGATTACCTCTCCAATGGAACGCTGGAGTGTTTTAGTGCTGATAACCACCTCTTTGAGTCCATTGACAACATGGGAGTTTGTGATGATGAGATCTCCTATGATGAAGCCACTACCCGTTCCATAGGGGGTCATAATTTGTACGATGCTTTCAATAGAGATTTCAAGCGCTTGTTGAGTCAGTTTGAGCACAATCAGACCTCCTGATAATCAAGAATTTTAAGTTGTTGATAATAGCTTTGACTAAAATGGTCTAAATCACTAAAATTGAGTTGATCACTGAAGTTTTTGAGGTTTTTATGGCGTTTAGTATAAGGCTTTAGTGCAGCATCTATCGCGGTAACAATCATTGATTTTTGAAGAACGCCTGTTTTGGAAATATAGGGAGTAGTTCCTTCTTGTTGTACAAAAAAATCAGGAATATAAAGTTGAACATGAAGATGAAAAAGAGCACGCAATGAAGGATGAAGTCCATAGTTGTAAAGTACATAGAGAGATATATAGTGATAAATAATAGGAATGACGTAGTTGATATGGTTGTTTTTATACCAACGAATTTTTCCCAGTGATTCGTCAATAAATGTAGCTATTTCTTCATGACTGGCTTGGTCATAGGGAGCAAATGTAATAGGAGCACCATAAAACTGGGTACAAAAGAAGTTGAAATCGATATTTTTTAGTTCAACGAGGTAATTTTCTAAATCATTATTTTTGTCTAGTGTGAGCTTTTCATCCTCCAAAAAATAACTATTTATTTTTTCATTAATCTCTTTGGCTATTTTTTTGCGAGGAATGAGTAAATAGTCAATTTGCAGCAAGAGGGTGAGATAGCTAAAGGATGCCATTCCATTGTTATCATTAGAGAGTAATCCTGTGAGCCCTTGGGACGTTTTGTCAATCCATTTCAGCATGATATGATAAAAATATTTCAATCGTTTTGGGTTAAGTGGGGCGATGTGTTCCATCTCAAGAAGTGCAGATTCATCATACTCACTAGCGATAAATTCTTTTTCATAGGCAGCATTGAGGGCAAGTTCTCGCAGGGGAAAAAATATTTTTTGTGGAGTTATAGTTTGAGTACTGAGTAGGATTTTAAGTACTATCGTATCGTTGTCTTGGGAAAAATTTGCATAGGTTAGTTGAAAATTTCGCTCTAAAAGATGACGCTTAATAGAGACATTAAGTTGCGAAGCTTGGGCAATCGTAGCGTATGCGCTAAAAATATTTTCATCGCAACGACCATTGATAATAGCAGCTCCTTGGATGAGAGTAAACTCTGAACTGTTTTCATAAAGCTTGATTGTCAAATGAGGAGTGTGTTGATGCTGTAGAGATTGAAGAAAATAGTGATAGCCGTTGTGAAAATCATGATTTTCAAAAGCAACGGTTGAATTGTCAAAAAGTTCATGCTCTCTAGGATTGGGTGCATCATGAATCCCTCTTCCATAGTAGTGGACAGATGGTGTTGATGGGAGAAAGAATTGTTTCAGAAAGTCTAAATACAAATTCACTCTTCTATCCCTTTTTGTCATAGTGTAACCAAAGCAACCTAAAAGCTATAATAAAGTATAATCTCAACAATTACGCAAAGGGGACTGCATGAGCTATAAACGTGTTTTAGTGAAGTTTTCGGGCGAGGCATTGGCGGGTGAAAATGGATACGGGATTGATACGAAGATTCTTCAATTTATTGCCAAAGAGATTAAGACCCTGACAGATGCAGGGATCGAAGTAGGTATTGTTATTGGTGCAGGTAATATTATTCGTGGAGTTACTGCTGCTGCCGATGGGATTATTCGTCGTACATCAGGTGACTACATGGGGATGCTTGGCACTGTCATCAACTCTATTGCTGTTCAAGAAGCATGCGAGCATGAAGGAATTAAGGTCCGCGTTCAAAGTGCTATCAAAATGGAACAAATTGCTGAACCATTCATTGTTCGACGTGCCATGCGTCATTTGGAAAAAGGACGTGTGGTTATTTTTGCTGCAGGTACGGGTAATCCATTTTTTACGACTGATACAGCTGCAACATTGCGTGCTGTTGAAATCGGGGCAGAGGTAATTATCAAAGCGACCAAAGTTGACGGCGTTTACGATAAAGATCCTAATAAGTTTAGTGATGCTGTAAAACTCCCAAGTTTGGGTTATGACGAAGCACTCAAGGACCATATCAAAGTTATGGACGACACTTCTATTGCATTAGCTAAAGAGAATAAACTTCCTATTATAGTTTGTAATATGTTTACAGAGGGTAATTTGCTTAGTATTATTCAGGGCAATCGTAATAGTTGCTCTATTGTTCAATAAATTTAGTATATTAAAAGGAAAAAAATGAGACTCGAAGAATTAACTGCAAAAGCGCTAGAAACTGCTAATCTTGATCGTTACCAATTGGCGCTAGCAGTAGCAAAACGTTCTGATCAGCTCCAAAATGGTGCACCATCCAAACTTAATGTTGATTTGAAAAAAATGAAGCATGCTGACGTGGCTTTGATGGAGATTGCCGAGGGGTTTGTCACTATCAAAGGTTTTGTAGACAAAGCTTAACTTGTTAGCGGAAAGCTGTTGTATTGAATCATATTGATATCGATGTCATACAAAAAATTAATGACACAAGCACCGCTCGTACTTTTTTGGGCGACCGGATTACATTCTCTCCTCTCTTGGAACAGGCCTTTGAACTGGCGTGCGGTGCGCACGAAGGACAGTTTCGAAAAAGCGGTGAACCGTATGTTGTTCATCCTGTTTTGGTTGCCAGTATTGTAGCAGAGCTTACTGGTGATGAAGCGATGGTGATCGCAGCGCTTCTTCATGATGTGGTTGAAGATACTGCGATTACTATTGAAGAGATTGGATTCGAGTTTGGTGCAGATGTTGCTCATCTCGTGGAAGGGTTGACTAAAATCGACTCCATTCGAGATTCGGAACTTATCCCGTCGCATTCGGATCAAAAGCTTGTCGTTTCTGCACTAACCTTTCGCAAAATGTTATTAGCATCTATCGAAGATGTGCGAGTATTGGTAGTAAAATTATGTGATCGCCTTCATAATATGCTCACTCTAGATGCGTTAACGCAAGCCAAGCAACACCGTATTGCTGAAGAAACCTTAGTGGTTTACGCTCCAATAGCACATCGTTTGGGTATTTCTTTTTTGAAAAATCTTCTAGAAGATTTGAGCTTTCGTTATCTTTTTGAAGAGGATAAAAAAGCTATTAGTCTTTATTTGGCAGAAAACTTCCGTTCTATCAATGAACGTTTACATGAGTTTTGTGACAAGTTAACCCAAATTTTTCTCTCCAATGGGATGTTTCAGGAAGATTTTGAGATTTTGAGTCGTGTAAAGCATGATTACTCTATTTATCTCAAAATGCAGCGTAAAGGGATCAGCATTGATGAAATCCTTGACCTCTTGGCTGTCCGTATTTTGGTCAAAACACCGGTAGATTGTTACAAAGTTTTTGGTTTGGTCCATCTCAATTTTCAGCCATTGAGTGCGAGATTTAAGGATTACATTGCTATACCAAAAGAAAATGGCTATCAAACACTTCATACCACCGTTTTTGATGAAAGTGCTATTTTTGAAGTTCAAATTCGTACGGTTGAGATGCATGAGACAGCAGAGTTAGGAGTTGCAGCGCACTGGAAATATAAAAGCGGTGGTAATAACGCTATAAGTTTGGATTGGTTGCACAATCTCCAGTATCAAAACGAATCCGTTGAGGCATTTTATGAGTTGATTAAAAATGATTTGTACAGCGAAGATATTACTGTGTTTTCGCCCAAAGGTAAAGCTTTTACTTTACCTCGTGGGGCGGTGTGTCTAGATTTTGCGTATGCTATACATTCTGAAGTAGGTGATAGTGCTGAAGGGTGTTTGCTTAACAAAGAAAAAGCCAGTCTTTTAAGTGAGTTACACAATGGCGACGTTGTACGTATTGTCAATGCACCTGATGGTAAAAAGATTACCCGTTGTACCTGGATCGATACTGTGAAAACCTCTCGTGCCAAATCAAGTATGCGAGCTAATTGTAATGGACGTATACGAGCTATTGATAATGAAAGTGGAATTAATATTTTATCGTGTGTGTTACGTTTGAATGCTGCACGAGTGTATGAAATTGTTGAGCGAGGAGAATTTCTGGATCAATGGTATCGTATTCCTAGAGAGCTTGATTTTTTCAAAGAAGTCCTGAACAAAATTAAAGAAGAAATGCAAGAAAGCAGTCGTTTTGGTGCATTTTGGACAAGAGACCGTTTTAAGCTCAAGTCCTACTTGTTTGGCTCTGTTGAGGTATTGAGTAACCATACGGTTTCGGATGCAGTATTTGACTATTGCTGTCATCCAAAGTCGGGGGATGAGATTGTGGCGTTCTTTCAAGATGCCAAAGCACATGTGCACCACAAAATGTGTAAACATGCTGGTTCTATGATTGAAACTCATCATGATATGGTATTTGTTCAGTGGAAGCAGCAAACTTTTAGTCGATACCACCTTATTATTAGCATGGCAAATTCCAAAGGTTCTTTGGCTGATATGCTTACGTTTATGGCAAAAATTGATTTGGAGATTAACAGTATTGAGCTTGGAAAATCTAAATCTGATCATACTCAATATTGTGAAATGGAGTTTCAAACTTTGGAGCGAGATATTAACAAGCTACGCTCCAAGCTCGATAAAAAAGGGAAAATCATACAATTTTTTCGGACCGATGATGCGTACCGAAGTCAAGGATAGATAATGAATGAGAAAACAGCAAATGCATTACGTGAGATACGACGAGGAACTGCTGAGATTATAGATAATGAAAAATTAGAAATTTTAGTCAAAAATTTCCTTGAAAAAGGGGAGCATTACACGGTTAAAGCAGGATTTGATCCTACTGCTCCTGATTTGCATTTAGGACATACTGTTTTGTTACAGAAGTTAGCTATTTTTCAAACCTATGGTGCACGTGTACAATTTTTGATTGGAGATTTTACGGCACAAATTGGTGATCCAACGGGTAAAAGTGAAACTCGTAAAATTTTATCGCCTGAACAGATTCTTCAAAATGCTCAAAGTTATAAGGATCAAGTGTTTAAAATCCTTGACCCTCAAAAGACGACAGTAGTCTTTAATTCAGATTGGATAAACAATCTTGGAGCATCTGGAATGCTTGAACTTACTACGACGTTTAATGTGGCGCGTATGTTAGAACGTGATGATTTTGATAAACGCCACAAAGCGGGTATTTCTATTTCAATAAGCGAATTTTTGTATCCATTGCTACAAGGGTATGACAGTGTTCACCTCAGAAGCGATGTTGAGATTGGCGGGACGGATCAAAAGTTTAATTTACTCATGGGTCGCCATTTACAACGTTCTTACAATGTTGGAAAAGAGCAAGTTGTGTTGATGATGCCTATCCTTGAGGGGTTAGATGGAGTGCAAAAAATGTCTAAATCATTGGGGAACTATATCGCTGTGGCTGATAGTCCCAATGATATGTATGGTAAAGTTTTGAGTATTAGCGATACCTTGATGTGGCGTTATTATGAACTTTTGAGTAATAAATCACTGGATGAGATTAGTGCACTAAAATTGGGTGTTGAGTGTGGTGAATACCATCCTAAAAAAGTTAAAGAAGAGTTGGCTATTGAGATAACCGCACGTTTCCACTCGTCAGCCCAAGCGATAGAAGCTGGTAATGAGTTTCAAAGAGTCCATGCGCACAGTGAAATTCCAAGCGAGATGGATGAGTTTGAGATGTCTGCTCCTGTATGGATTGCGAAACTCTTAGTTGATGCCAAATTATCACCCTCAACCTCTCAATCTCGTCGGGATATTAAGCAAGGGTCTGTTAAAATAAATCAACAAAAAATTGATGATGAGCAATTGCAACTTGAAAGAGGCGAGTATATCGTCCAAATCGGTAAGCGGAAATTTGCCAAAATAAAGGTTTCTTAATGAGTTATGCACCACTTAAAATCGGACAATATACTATTACCAAGCCTATCGTGCAAGGTGGAATGGGTGTTGGAATCAGCTGGGATAAGCTCGCAGGAACGGTATCATTGGAAGGTGGACTTGGAGTGATAAGTTCTGTTGGAACGGGTAATTACGAAGATAAACTATATTCTGATAAACTTGTAGCAGGGCGACCTTTGGAAGCTGATAACTTTTATTCCAAAAAAGGCCTCAAGGCTATTTTTGATAATGCTCGTAAAATTTGTGGTGATGCGCCATTGGCATGTAATGTTCTATATGCTATCAATGATTATGGCAGAGTTGTTACTGATGCATGTGAGGCGGGAGCTAATATCATCATTACGGGCGCTGGATTACCGACAAATATGCCGGAGTTTACGGTCGATTATCCTCATGTTGCATTGGTTCCTATCGTCTCTTCACCAAAAGCACTTTCGATAATCTGTAAGCGTTGGCAGAAGCGTTACGATCGCCTTCCTGATGCTGTTATTCTTGAGGGACCTAAAAGTGGCGGACACCAAGGGTTTACATATGAACAATGCGGTATGGATGAATATCAGCTAGAAAACCTCGTAGCACCCGTAGTTGCAGAGGCTGCTTTGTGGGGTAATATTCCTGTTATTGCTGCTGGTGGAGTATGGGATAAAAAAGATATTGATGCAATGATGGCGTTGGGTGCTGCTGGTGTACAAATGGGAACACGATTTATCGGAACTCATGAATGTGATGCACATGATAACTTTAAAGATGTTTTATTGGCAGCTAAAGAAGAAGATATAACATTGATGAAATCACCAGTAGGATACCCAGCACGTGGAGTACGTACGAATCTACATGGTTTGATTGATACTCGTTCAGGTCCTGCAATTAAATGTATTTCAAACTGTGTGGCTCCTTGTCATCGTGGTGTAGAAGCAAAAGAAGTCGGTTTTTGTATTGCTGATCGATTGAGCGATGCCTATATGGGCAATTTAGAGTTCGGGTTATTTTTCTCTGGAACCAATGGATATAAAATTGATAAAATTATCTCCGTCAAAGAGTTGATGGATAAGCTAACACTAGGCGAGTAGTTTTGATGCTAAAGAAGTTTTTGTTCATTGTATTGGTAGTTGTTTCAGTGGGATTGGGGGCAACTTTAGAAGAATCACGACTCGAAAAAGCACAAAAAGCTTTTCAAAGTAGTGATGAAAACGAACAGTTTCGTGGATACAATGAGTGTAAAGCTCTTTATACAAAAGCACTTAGTTTAAAAAATACTTCACTAATTATCAGTTCATTAGAAGGAATTATCAAGGGAGGCGAATTACTCCATATTGATGTAACAAAATATAAAACTGAATTGTCAAAATACCAAGTAGCTCTTCCCGTCAGTCCAGAGCCTCTTGTTCTAGAAGCTGTATCTATGGCTCCAAAAATAATTCAGCCCATTGAAAAACCTCTTGAATTTCCAAAAGAGTATCTAAAAACACCTTCTAATGTTATAGTTCAAGAGTCTCCTAAATTAAGTCCTATTCTTACTATGTTTCCTTCGAGTACAGCTACTGATATCCAGCGTCGTTTACTGGAGCTAAAAGTAAAAGATGGGAGAGTTGAATTGATTTTTGATAGTTTGATTGACTCTAAAGAAATCCATTTATCGAAAATTATTGAGTCAGAAAAACAGCGTTTTCGTTATATTCTTGATATTGATAATGTTAAAGTAGCGCAAACAAAATTATTTGATACTCCACTTAAAGTTCGACTTGCACAATATGATAATAAAAAATTGAGAATGGTAGTGGAAAGTACTAATGCTATTGCAATTAAGCCCATTTGCAAAGGCAGAAGTATTTTAATTGATTTGGCGGGTAGCTCTAAACCTTTAGTGGAGAGTGAAATTAGTGTTCCTTTGGTGCCTACGCTGGTTACCCCTGTTGTTCAGCCTCCATTGAATGTTCCTCCTCCGTTGGTGATACTTCCTCCACGTGACCGTACTAAAAAAGTCATTGTTATCGATCCAGGTCATGGGGGTAAAGATAGTGGCGCGGTAGGGCATGGGCATATGGAAAAAGAGATTGTATTGCAGATTTCTCTTTCGCTTGCGCAGCGTTTGAAATCACTTGGGTACATAGTTCATTTAACTAGAGATAGTGATTTTTTTGTAGAACTTAAAGATCGAACCCGTTTTGCCAATGACAAGATGTCAGATCTTTTTTTATCTATTCATGCTAACTCTATTGCTAAGGGCTCTGATACTAATGCTGCATATGGAGTCGAGACTTATTTTCTCTCTCCAGGACGAAGTGAGCGGGCCATGAGAGTTGCAGCCAAAGAAAATTATGAGGACATGGGAGAAATGGGAACATATGGTAAGCTAAGCTTTCTTAATGTTCTTAACAGTGAAAAAATTATTGCTTCCAATAAGCTTGCTATTGATATACAAAAAGGGGTTCTTAATGGCTTACGGCAAGAATATCCCAACGTCAAAGATAATGGTGCACGTGAAGCACCTTTTTGGGTACTTGTTGGAGCTCAGATGCCTGCTATTTTACTTGAAATTGGCTATATAAGCCACCCTGAAGAGTCTAGTCGTATCTCTGATCCTGCGTACCAAAAAGAGATGATTAGTGGAATTGTTAATGGGGTGCAGCATTATTTTGCCAATAACCC